>JAUWEO010000041.1 GCA_030608245.1 Candidatus Latescibacterota bacterium | reverse complement strand
CCCCTGGGTCCACATTGACATAGCGGGCAAAGAGCTCACCGATAAGCAGAAGGGCTACTTGGTGAAGGGGGCTACTGGCTATGGAACCAGGACCCTGGCAGCGGCAGTGCTGAAGATATGAAACGCCTGGGAAGAGAAGAGAGATGAGTTTGATAGATAGATGGCAGAAGGAAGGCAGAATTCTCAGTATTGCTCACCGAGGAGCCTCGGGACAAGCTCCAGAGAACACCCTGGCGGCATTCAGCAAGGCGCTGGAGATTGGCGCAGATGCGATAGAGCTTGATCTGCACCGAACCAAAGATGGCCACTTAGTGGTAATTCACAACGGTATAGTAGACCGCACTACCGGCAGCAGAGGCATAGTGGCCGATATGAGCCTCAAAGAATTGAAAGGCTTGGATGCTGGTGCTCGATTTCGACCTAATTTCTCAGACCAGCAAATACCTACTTTTCAGGAGGTTATAGAACTGATTAAGGGAAAGGCCAAGGTATGTGCAGAGCTTAAGGTTAAAGGAATTGAGGAAGATGTAGTCCGAACAATTGAGCGAAATAACCTAAAAGATGAGGTCATCGTCATCTCTTTTCTCCAGCAAAGCCTGAACAAGGTTAAGCAGTTAGATGCTCAGATCTCAACCGGTATGTTAGTAAGCATTAGGAAAGTGGCACGGGCTCCACTTTTAGTGCGAAAAGCGAGGGAGATCAGTGCCGATGTCGTTATGCTCCCGTGGAGTTTCACCACAGCTGAGCTGGTAGAAGGGGTGCATAAAGAAGGTCTTCTTATCACCGTCTGGACAGTAGATGAACCATCAGAGATGAACCGCTTGATGAAAATAGGGGTGGACGGGATAGCCACAAACTATCCGGAAAGGCTCAAGGAAGTGTTGGGGTAGGGCATTTTACCAGATGCGGAAAGACAACCACGAATTTCACGAATAAAGACGAATTATTTCGGGAAATCAAGAACACCTATTCCAACGTTATTTGAGAGAAAACTATCTTGACTTTGTTGGATTAGAACAGAGTGTCTAAGAGACGAAAAGAAGCGATTTTGTTTGGCATTTGGGCTTTGGATTTTGTCATTAATCTAAAGGGAGTACTTGACGGTGAAGGAGATCATAGCTCTGTTCTTAACACTGGGAGCACTGGGTTTGCTTATACTGAGCTGTAAGGGAGAAGGATCAGCCGCAGCGATCAGATCGCCAGCGGTAGCGGGTAGCTTCTATCCTGATTCACCATCTGAACTGAAAAAAATGGTAGAGGGGTTTCTCGCCCGGGCAACCGATGCAGAGATAGAGGGCCAGATAGTGGCTCTACTGTCGCCTCATGCCGGATATGTCTTCTCCGGACAAGTGGCAGCTTACTCATATAAGCAACTGAAGAACAGGGAGTTTGATGATGTCATAATTATTGGGCCCAGCCATTGCCTCTACTTAAAGGGCGCTTCTGTAGGCAGTTGGGATTACTACCAGACACCGCTGGGAAAGGTGGAAGTGGATATGGAACTGGTAGAGAAACTCAAGGCTGCTAATCCCGAAATCAAGTTCACCCCTGCCGCTCACTCTCGGGAACATGCGGTGGAGGTTCAGTTACCCTTTCTGCAGTGCGTGCTGAGTGAGTTCAAGCTTGTGCCCATCATTATGGGGAATCCCAGTCCAGAGAACTGCCAGATGCTGAGCGACGCCCTAATTAATGCAATAGGAAACAAAAAGGTGCTCCTGGTGGCAAGCTCCGATATGTCCCACTATCCCCGCTACGTGGATGCCTGCCGGGTAGATCGACAAACCCTGGAGGTGATTGAGTCCCTTGCCCCACTTAAACTTCTGCAGTCCAGCAGACAGATTTTGGGTCAAGGAATCCCCAACCTTGACTGTACGCTCTGTGGACTGGGAGCGGTAACAACAGTGTTGATGACCGCCAAGAGATTGGGGGCAACAGGGGTGAAGGTTCTCAAATACGTAAACTCAGGTGACGTGAGTGTAATGGGGAGGACTAACCGCAACAGAGTAGTAGGTTACGGATCAGCAGCAGTTTATAAATCAAATAAGTTAGAGATGGAGGGGCAAAAAAGGGCTGGGGACTTTACCCTCACCGAGGAGCAGAAAGCAGCCCTTTTGCAAATCGCCCGAAGGACACTTAACTGTTGTTTGAGGAAAGAGAAGATCCCTGAATTCCAGGTTCAGGATCCCGGCCTTCGCCAAAAAAGGGGCGTTTTTGTCACTTTGACCAACCAGGGAAAACTTAGGGGTTGTATAGGACATTTTGCCCCTGATACGCCTTTGTACAGGCTCGTCTCCCAGATGACCGTTGCCGCTGCCACCCAGGATTACAGATTTGCCTACGACCTCATCACAGTGGATGAGCTTCCGGAGATAAGAATCGAGATTTCTGTGCTTTCCCCGATGAGGAGGATAAAAAGCATAGGTGAGATAAGGATGGGGGTAGACGGCATCTATGTAAGGATGGGAAACCGGGCGGGTACTTTTCTCCCCCAGGTGGCCACTGAGACTGGATGGAGTAAGATTGAATTCTTGGAGCGGTGTTGTTCTGACAAGGCAGGGCTTTCCCCTGATGCCTGGATTAAGGGTGCAGAAATCTATACTTACACTGCCCTGGTGTTTCACGAATCTGAGAAGAAATAAGTAGTAGGGTGGGTTAAGCGCAGCGAACCCAAGAAAAAACTGCAGGGGAGCAGGGGAGCAGAGGTGCAAGGGAGAGCAACTTCTCACTTCCCACTTTGTGGGTTGGATTTCGTTCCTCAACACTCGGATTACGTTATAAATGCAGATGCTTACACCGCTGAGGCTCCCGCTGCTGAGCCGAAGTGATCGGTCAATTGCTTAATTGGTGAAGAAATTGCTCAGCCACAAAGACACTAAGGTACCAAGATATAGCTCTCTTATTTCCCTTTGTGTCTTTGTGCCTTAGTGGTTTATTCGAGGAGGTTTTCATGAACATCCTTGCCATCGGGGCTCATCCTGACGACATAGAGTTTCTTTGCGCTGCCACACTGGCTAAATATGTTAGAGCCGGAAATAGAGTTTTTATGTGCCATCTCTGCACTGGCGATAAAGGCCACTTCGAGATCCCTCCGGAAGAGCTCAGGGAAATAAGGGATAGGGAGGCAGAGAAGGCGGCTGCAGTAATAGGTGCAAAGCACTTAAAGCTGGATTTCCCCGACTGTGAGCTTCATTATAATCTGGAGAGTGTAACCAGAACAGTAAAGGTAATACGCCAGGCCCGGCCTGATGTGATCATCACCCACTCTCCTTCTGATTATATGCCCGATCATGTGATCACCAGCCAGGTGGTCTTCGACTCCAGCTTTCACGCTACTTTGCCGAATTTCTCTGCCGGGGGAGAGCCCACCAGCGTGATCCCTCCCATCTATTATATGGACACTTTAGCCGGAGTAGAGTTCCTGCCAGAAGAATATGTGGATGTTACTGAGACGATGGAGGCTAAACGGCAGATGCTTCTTTGCCACCAGAGCCAGTATCAGTGGCTTAAAAAACACGATAATATCGATACCGTTGAGTTTATCGAAACAATGGCTCGAATGCGCGGCCTGCAGTGCGGAGCTAAATATGCGGAGGGATTTAGACGATGTAAGGTCTGGGGAAGGAATCCCACCAGCAGGCTGCTTCCTTAATGGATATCTCTGAATCAAGGTCAATGCCATTCGTAAGAGGTCAAAATCGCATTGTTCCATAAACTCTTTTTGATTTATATCAGGTATTCATTCAGATAGAGGTCTTTTCACTACAATATCGATCAACCTGAAGGTATAGTCTGCCGGATAGCGTACTATCTCAGTTCCAGGGTCTTCATAGTCCAAACCGCCGCCACGAATGACTACCTTATGGGGAATATGCTTGGGGCGGGATGTATCTCCAATCCTGAAGTAGGCTGTATTCTCGTATAGTCCACTCATCAGACTGCCGGGCATATAGTATCCACTGGTCATATTGTAAACCCACTTTTGGATATTTTTGATGTATTCCCTGGCCTCTTCTACGGATTCGAATTCTGGCGGTTCTTGCGTCAAAGCACTTTGAGTCCAAGCGTCATGCTGTCCCTTCAGGTTGTCGATTCTTTGCCTCTTGATCAATTGCGGAGCTCGAGTTTTGCGGTCCGTAAGTTTTTCGCCAGGACCCCACCACTCGACGATGTTGTAGTTCCGACCCGAGCATCCTGAGCCCACTACCGTCACTGAAATGATGGGCTTTTCCTCTACGATTGTTATACTCCCCACATCAGCGAGAAGCTCCACCCCCTTAGCAGTGCCAACTTCCAACCAGCCGTCTATTTTGACATTCTTGTATCGGAAGGGAGCTGTATAAACATGGTGTTCTGTTTCAAAAATCTCCACCTCCCGTAATTCACCCAATTGATCGTCATCTTGAGGAGAACGATAAACCTTTATGTTACCCGGTATAGTATAAGAAGCAACCTCGATATCCTGTTTGTCACTTTTCTTAGGCATGTTTTTTATCCTCCTATCTTGTTATTGTTGCACAAGAAACATCTCCGTAACATCCATAATGCAGACCCTTGGTCCCACAGGCTCAATTATTGTATAGATGCCTCCTTCATTATTTTATTGTCTCTTGTCCATCCTGTCGTTGCCAGTCTCCCGGGCGAATTCAATAATATTCTGAGCGGCTGTCTGCATAAATACCATGTCGACACCGATGGCCAGGAAGGTAAATCCTCTTTCTATGAGATGTGACACCGAATCGCGTGTTGGTCTTACATCGTGAATGCCCGCTGATTTCCCAGCTTCAAGACAAGCTTCCAGAATTCGGTCAAGAATTTCCTTTACCTTAGGATTCTCTAATTGTCCGGGTATCCCCATTGCCCCGGTGAGATCATACGGACCCACCAAAATGCCATCGATTCCTTCAACTCGGAGGATCTGTTTTATATTCTGGGCCGCCTGTGTATGTTCTATCTGGACAACTACAGCTATTTCATCATTGGCTCGTTCCACATAATCATCAAAGTTGTATCCGTAGGCATTGGCCCTGCAGTAGCCAAAGCCACGTTCCCCAGTGGGGGCATATTTCGCTGCCTTGACTGCTCGCCTTGCCTCTTCTGGAGTGTTCACCATTGGGACAATTACCCCCATAGCGCCCGCATCAAGCGCTCGACGAATAGAAATGGTGCTGTTCTCTGACACCCTCACAAGTGGAATAGCTCGATTCATCGCCCGCATCATAGCGGCTGCGGTTTCGAGATCGATTATTCCGTGCTCACAATCAATGGCCAACCAGTCAAACCCCACACCATCCAGAAGTTCTGCTGAGGCAGGATGGCCGATTTGCAGCCAACTGCCAATTGTTACCCTACGCTCGCGTAATGCCTTTCTAACAATGTTCATGTGCTGTCCCCCTCCTGTAGGAAATACACTTTGTTTGCGACTCACCCAAGCGTCAAATTCTGACTATCTGATTTCCCTATAAATCCTGATTGCCAAATCATAGTTTTCAATGGGAACATCAGCTCCGATTGAGTGAGAACCAAATATTACTCCCCCCTCTTTTCCCAGCTCGACAATCATCCGCACTTGCTTTGTTATCTCTTCCTTGCTGCCTTTTGGCAGGACGAATGAATTGCACATACCACCTATGAACGATAGTCTGCCGCCATACTTTTTTCGCAATTTTACTATGTCCATGGCTGCTTTGGGCTCGACGGGGTTAATGCCATCTATTCCAGCTTCTATAAACATATCCAGAACGGACTCGATATTGCCATCTGAATGCATAAGCACTTTGCTGACGCCCGCCTCCTTGAATGCCTGCACCATTTTCACAAGGCTGGGATAAAATATGTGTTCATAATGGCGTGGTCCCATAATCAAGCCATTGTTATCGGCTATATCATCGAAAATCCATATTCCACTGGAGGTGAAATCGTCCCTTCTCAAGTGCTCCAGGCCCACCATAGTTATATGGTCGGTGACTTTTTCGACAAGGGCTTTGGCATATTCTGGATCTTCCGCAATGTCTATCAAGAACTGTTCGGTCCCTCGCAGTCTGGAAGTACGCGAATATGGCCCGCCAACTTTGCAGAAAATAGCATATCGGTCGCTATATTTTTTGACATTGGCACTTGTTTCCTTGTGCCGGTAATCTGCGTGAGGGGATTCAAATTCCAGCCTGTCTGGATCAATCTTTTCTTTGCAGGCAACCTCCAACTCCTGGCCAGCGTAGCCATCGCGCAGTTCACCATGTGCGTCACTTAGCTGTCGTTGAACCATCCCCCAGCTGTCCCGATATATAACATAAGTGCCTTCCTTTTTTAGGATTCCAGCCTTACTAGGCCAGGCTTCATCCGGCACCTTGGAGATAAATATATCATTGTCATAATAATCATCTATTTCAGTCCCTGGGTCGGTTTTTTTTTCTATTTTCCACTTTTCTATAAATCCGTCTAAGAATAGATCATAGTGTGGGACGCGGTCAGGCGGTTGGAAGTTCAGTGCCTTGAGTACTTGCTCAGGACTCAGATTTTTCATAGCTTACAACTCCCATTAGTGCAACCAGTCTGTTCAGCGTTTTCAAGGGTTCGCTTTCACTTTTGTATTCTTGACCTTTGCGGTGAAATCAGCTTTAGGGGATTCTTACGGGGGAATCAATGTCTTACTATGGAGAGCATTATATTGTTTACAATTCCAACTGTCATTTCGACCGAACGAAGTGAATGGAGAAATCCGATTTCGCCTGAAACAGATTCCTCGATTCCGCGGAGCCTGCCCTGAGCGAAGCGAATGGGCTCCACTCGGAATGACTTGAAAAATGCAGATTGTTTGCTGCTTCCAGTAACAAAATATTCTTGGGGGATACTGGGTAGAATTCAAGCAGATATACTGACAGATTCTGTGGAAAAATACTTGGATGGATTTCCGAGGACATCGTCGTCCGTGCTTATTTGTCGCGTTGCCTATCTACGCAGACAGATGAAAATTCAATATTTCGGTGCGCAGGGATACCCAGTTGAGCATCAAAATCACCTAATCGTATTCCTCTTCGATGTACCTCACTGCGTTTTCAAACAGGAGCATACCATCGCCTTTGACTTTGAGCCCTTCCCGTGTCCAGCGGGGATGTTGAACAGGGTCGATGTGCCTTTCTGGATGGGGCATCAGTCCCAATACCCTTCCGGTGGGGTCACAGATGCCGGCGATACCATCTACAGAACCATTTGGGTTCCAGGGGTAGTCCCCAGCGTTGCCATTAGGTCCAGCATAGCGAAAGATAATCTGTCCGCGTTCCTTTAGCTTCTGAAGAATTGTTTGGTCTCGAGGAACAAACTTGCCCTCAGCGTGAGCCACTGGCAGGTAAATTGTCTCCTTGATCCTTCTGGTAAAGACGCACTTGTCAGCATTGAAGGGTTGCAAATAGACCCATCTGTCCTCAAACTTCCCTGAGTCGTTGCCGCTGAGGGTTGCCTCTTGGAGGTCGGCTGTGCCGGTAACCGCAGGTAACAAGCCCGTCTTGACCAGCACTTGAAAACCATTACAGATGCCGATGACCAACTTGCCTCGCCCAATGAATTCCTGAAGCTGATCGTTCAGCTTGTATTTCAACTCGTTTGCCAATACCTTTCCCGCCTCAATGTCATCCCCATAGGTGAACCCACCGGGAATAGTCAGGATCTGGTAGGAGGAGATTTTTTTCTCCTCCCGGATCAGTTGGTTCACATGCACCAACTCAACGGCTGCCCCTGCCCGGCGAAATGCATAGCAGGTCTCGTAGTCACAGTTTGTTCCAGCAGCCCTCAACACTATAACTTTCACTTCTGTTGGCATCTCTCCACCGCTTCTTTTAGCCTGGCAAGCTCTGCTTCCTCAAGGATTGCCTTTTCAAAAGCCAGAGTTTCCAGTACCTGTAGCCCCTTTTCCTCCGATTTTTTTGTCAAGGAGTCTCTGTAGCCTCCAACTCTACTGCTGACGAATGTCACTGCCCGCTTACCGGCGCAATTTTGCAGTTCCTCGAGGTAGCTGTTTATCGGTGGCGCAGGCCTTCCACACCAGATGGGAGCGCCTATGACCAGCAGGTCAAATCCCTCCAGATCGGTCACCGCGGCCTCCACCGCTGGTTTTCTTCGAAGCAGGGCGGAGAGCACCTTGGTGAACAGGCCGTCTTTGACCGGTCTCACCCTGGCGATGCTGACCTGTTGGTCGCTGAGGAGTCTTTCTACAGCCTGGGCAATCTTCTCAGTGTTGCCGGTGTCAGAGTAGTAAGCGATTAGAATCTTCATCTTCTTGCCCTCCTGTTTTCACCATCTCAAAGGACTCTGCCACATTTCTTTAAGCTCCCTTATGTCGGCAAAGAGGACAACATTGCCCTCAAGTCCGAACACCTTGAACTCTTTTATATTGGTTATTTTCCCTATCTGGCTGAAGGAGCAGCCGGACATTATCTGTTCAAACTTATCTTGATATTCCAGCGGAACCTCCACAATAAAACGGCTATTGGACTCAGAGAAAAGTAGAGTGTCGTTTCTCTCTATTGGGCCATCGGTGGGAACGGATTTGAGCTCTATCTCCATTCCCAGGTCGCCGGCGAAGGCCATCTCGGCGCAGGCTACCCCGATTCCCCCTTCAGAGCAGTCGTGACAGGCTCTTACCAGACCAAACTCAGTCGCCTGGCTCAGGCTTTCCATCAACTGCTTTCCTTGGGAGGGATCAACCGTAGGAACCTGGTTTCCTATCCAGCCCCGCACCAGATAGTAATGGCCCGCCCCCATCTCGTCTCTGGTGGTTCCTACTACATACAATAGGTCTCCCGGCTCCTTGACATCCATAGAGATGGCCTTTCTCACATCTTCTATAACTGCCACAGCGGAGATCAGCAGAGTAGGGGGAATGGAGATGGTGCGTCCTCCGGTGGAATATTCGTTGTTCAGGCTGTCTTTGCCTGAGATGAACGGGGTTTCGTATGCCGTTGCCATCTGGTAACAGGCCTGGGCGGCTCTGACTAAGGCGCCTAAGTTTTTCGGCTTCTCTGGATTCCCCCAGCAGAAGTTGTCCAGAAGGCCTACCTGGTTTAGGTTTCCTCCCACGGCAATTATCTGTCTGAGGGCTTCGTCTATTGCTGAGGCAGCCATCCAGTAAGGATCAATGAGACCGTAGCGGGGGTTGATGCCGTTGGAGACAATTATGCCCCGGTAAGAACTCAGCCGTGGCCGAACCATACAGGCATCACCAGGACCGTCAGCAGAGACCCCTACCAGGGGCTTCAACACACTACCTCCCTGAACCTCATGGTCATACTGGCGGATAACCCACTCCTTGCTGCATACATTCCAAGAGGAGAGGATTTTTTCCAAGTAAGGGGTCAGGTCTTCTGGATCGGGGAAAGAGGGTTCTGGAAAACGGGGTTTTTCCCAGGTAGCCTTCTTTTTGGTCCTGGGCAAACCGTGGTGGAGAAACTCCATGTCCAGATCGGCCACAGTGTGGTCTTGGTATTTGAGGCGGAGGCGTTTGTCACTGGTGAACTGGCCGATCACAGTAGCCTCGACATCTTCGCGGGCGAACACCTCTAGCAGTCGGCTTAGATTCTTCTGGGGCACAGATAGGACCATCCTCTCCTGGGCCTCAGAGATCCAGATCTCCGGGTAACTGAGACCTTTGTATTTGAGCGGCACTTTCTCCAAGTCCACAGCGGCCCCGGTCTCGGCTCCCATTTCACCCACCGCCGAGGAAAGTCCCCCAGCACCGCAGTCGGTGATGGCGCTGTACAACTTTGCGTCCCTGGCCTGAAGCAGCGTATCAGCCATCTTCTTTTCCATTATGGGATTTCCGATCTGCACTGCCCCGCTGGAGATTTCTTCCGACTCTTCGGTCAGCTCTCCAGAGGAGAAAGTGGCTCCGTGAATGCCATCCCGACCAGTTCTGCCGCCCACTACGACTATAAAGTCACCGGGGTTCACCCGTTTCTGACAGGCCCAATTGGGGATGAGACCTACATTTCCACAGTAGACTAACGGATTGGCGAGGTAGCCTTCATCGAAGAAGATAGAGCCGTTGGCCGTTGGTATCCCCATCCGGTTTCCGTAGTCCCTGACTCCGGTTACCACTCCTTTCATAATCCGCTTTGGATGGAGCACCCCTCTGGGCAATTTTTCGTGGGGATAATCCGGAGGGCCGAAGCA
>JAUWEO010000200.1 GCA_030608245.1 Candidatus Latescibacterota bacterium | reverse complement strand
CGACCGCCGCCCAGAGCGGAACCTGGTGGAACAAAAACGTTCCCCCTGAAGCCCCGAGGGAGGGAATTGGCGGATATGGCGACGCATGGGGAACAACGACTCTAAGGGCCGGGTGCCCCTCCAGTGCAGTCGCCACCTGCGTCCAACCTACATAGGAACCTCCTAACATCCCTACCCTCCCGTTGGACCAAGGCTGCCGCACGATCCACTCGACCGTATCATATCCGTCCCGCCCCTCGTTGAAGTACGGCAGCCAGTCCCCCTCCGATCCAAACCGACCCCGCACATACTGCACCACGACTGCGTAGCCTCGCTGCGTGTAAAACTCGTACCCCGCCGTGGGAGGCTCCGGGAAAGGATAGGGGCTGCGCACCAGAATCGCCGAGAATGGGCCTCTACCCCGGGGCAATGCGAGATATGTCCGCATCCCCATTCCGTCCCGCACTCTCACCAAGGTTTCCGAGCAGTCCACGGACCACTTCGGTTGGGACAGATTGGAATAGGATTCCCTATGTGGGGGAGTGCAGAATGACATTTTCATTGGAACTTCCTTTCGTTAGATGGGTCTCGGCCGATGCATGCCAAAGGAGAGGACCGCATCTTAAATTAGTCACGACGCAGATTTCCGCCGATAACCGCAGAAAATAGTATTTATAATCTTGACAATCTGCGTTTATCTGCATCCGATAAATGGAAATTCGTATACTACCAAGTTATGATAGCACTATTCTGTGGGGCGAGTCAATGCTCCAAATGACTCAATCCGTCTGGTTTGAAGATTGAAGCAAGCTTGTGATCGTCTTTTATCTACAAGTTCGCCTTTCAACTCGCAGGTTGCCATCTCGTCCGATATATCCTTGCTCTTTGATTCTGCTACAACTTTGCCATTTGGATCAACTGCCATACATCCTCCAGCATGGTTGGCTTCTACTTTGGGCAGTTCTGTTGCTGCCCGGCCAGCAGCATTGCAAAGAGCGACATAACAACCATTATCATAAGCACGGGCACGATGAATCAATCGCCAATTTTCCTTGTTTGATTTCACCGCAGATTGCCTTTTTTGAAGCGTTGACGGCCATGGCCCAAAACGGGCTGCGTGTGGACACAATAGCAACTCGGCACCATCGATTGCCAGACAGCGTGAGACCTCCGGGAGAAGATTGTCATAGCAAATAATAACGCCGATTTTGGCCTTGCCAATATCAAAAACTCGAATATCGCTCCCATGACGAAAATAAAAATACTCATCACTGGACAAATGGACTTTTCGCTGTTTGCCTACAAACCCATTGGGGCCGACAATGAACTGCGTGTTATAGTGAATCCCTCTCTCTTGTTCACAAATTCCAGCAACGATATAAATTGCGAGTTTTCTTGCCGATTTAATCAATGTCTGACAGCTATCACCCTCCGGAACTAATTCGGCCTCGCTCACCATCGAAGGGTGGCCAGCATGTCCTGTGATGTTCAATTCAGGCAAGCAAACCAAATCCGCATTATTGTCTTTCGCCTTTTTTACCCAGTCAATGGTATCGGCAAGATTTTTGCTTTTCTTCCCCACAGGGCTATTACATTGAACTAAGGCTATGGTTAGGTCTTCCACAGAAATCCTCCTTTTTCACTTAAGTCTCCTACCACTCTAATCCGAGCAATTTTGGCGGCTTTTAGAGCGACTAAAGTCGCTACTACAAACTCAGTTCGTACCAAACGGGACGGCTCCACGCCAGGTTCCCCTGGGCACAAACCAGATTTGCCGGATAGGGAGTGACGTCGAAATCAGCTTTCACCCTAACTAAGTACCAGTGTTGGCCAGGGGAGAGAGTTGTGTCTTTCCACCTAAATTCACAGACCTTACTTCTCATGTTTCTGGCTTCAAGTACTTTACCATCGCGGATGATCTCCAATGTCCGCAGCGGCACTGAGGATCTCACGCATATCAAGAGCAGAGGCATTTCGTGCCCTGAAGCATTATCCGTCCCGTTGGGGAGCCCTTCTATTGAGAGGTCAACTGCTATACGGGAGCCACTGGTGGCAAACTGCCTTCGCTCTGATAAAGCAGCTATGAGAGCTTCTCTGGAAAGCGTTTTCAATCGAACGCCTGTAAGCGCTCCACAAAGGCCGGGATTGCGACGATGGCTATCTGACCCTCCTATGAGGCCAAACCGCTGCCCTTCATTGAGGGCGCGGAAAATATCACCATGCTCAATGTAGACGTCCCAGCCAGAGGTTGCTTCTACGTTGACCTCCACAGGCGAGTCGGCCAGCCGCCATTTTCGGTGGTGAGCATGAAGCAGCCAGTCTCTCTCCTCAGCTAGTTTAACCAGATATTCCACCTTTCCATCAGTTCTGGGCCAGCGGGGGATATCCGGCTCGGCCTTGGGCAACACTACGCTGCGGTGGTTGACACCACAGGTATCATCCGCAGATGACCACTCGAAGGCGAAGAGGGTTACGAAACGTCCCGGCTCGTTGAACTGTCCGGCAAAAAATAGCCCCTGTCGCCACTCGCTCTCGCGCATATCAAGGATATAGCTGTCGTTGTCCGTCATCATCATAAAATCGAGACAGGCCATATCGCGGGCGTAGTGGTATATTTCGTCGGGCTCTCCCTGGGCATCGTCACTGGTTGAGAGCATGGAATGGACATGAAGGTCTCCCCAATAAAGCCCCTGTTCCAGTCGATCGGTTTTCACGTCCTGGGGGAGTCTAATCCGCTGCCAACCTTCGGGTTCGGAAAGTTCAAGCTGTTCCTGAGGTTGGGAGAGCTTCAGCCTTCTGACCCCGTATTTCCTTTCCTCTCCGACGTGTCCTTCAAGGCAACCTACCAACAGAACACCTGATGTCATGGGTATGGTTGAGTCAACATCATAGAAGAGCTCACCTTTAGCCAGGGAGAGCGGCGCATCCAACTCGCCTTCCAAGCGCACCCCGTCAGATACCCTCGATCGAACGAGGTGAAGATGCCTGCCACAAAGCTGGCCAAAGACCTTATCAGTGCTGCCGTCGCGCTGCTGCTTGCGTTCCCACAATATCCATGCCCCACCACTGCCGTCGGGCTTGGCAAGGGGGTGCCGCCTCCGGCCCATATAGCCCCATATCGCCTCGCGCTGGGGTCGCAGCCAGGCCAATATCCCGTGCGCTAAGCTGGCTACAGCACCGTGCTCATCCCCCAAAAGCCTAACCTGTCCTTTTTCAACCAATGCTGCACACAGATAATGATGTTGGTCTATGACCCCTCCATCTCCGCGCACATCAAAGCGCTTCACCCACAGGAGGAGGAAGCGGCTATCTCCAAGGCTATACACGCTGGGTTTGAGATCCCATCCCGGTGCCGATGAGATGCGAAATGGGCGACTCCACTGCCCGGAGACGAATCCGGAGGCCACTACATCGTAAGCCCTCTCCTGGTAAGAATCCCACACTGCAAGAAGTCCCCTGCCGGAAGAGGCAACTCTCGGCCTGGAACAA
>JAUWEO010000220.1 GCA_030608245.1 Candidatus Latescibacterota bacterium | reverse complement strand
CCTGCTTCTTGTGCGACTATTCAACGCAAAATACTCTTCCCCTGACATTCGTAGGGCACATCCAAAAGCTCGGCAATCGTTGGGATCACATCGATGATCTCCGCCTCTTCGATGGTCTTGCCTCTGTATTTCTCCTCGAGGGCACCACCGGAGAGGATGAAAGTGGTTCTCTTAGAGCCGTTGGAAGGGATCCCTGTAGATTTGCCTTTTTCAAAATCCCAGACCTCACAGTCCCACGGTTCTGCATGATCGCAGCACCAGTTATTCGTCTTCACCCCCATGCCGGCAGACGCTGTGCATCCCAGGTGATAGCCGTGATCCGAAGCGATGACAATGTAGGTCTCCTCCCACCAGCCTTTGGTCTTCAACAACCGGATTATCTCTTCGATCAGACCGTCCAAGAACAGCATATAGGTATGCTTGGAGCCATCGCGACCACAGGGGGCCTCTGTGTATGAAGGACAGTAGGTGATGGCATCCATGCCGCTGAGATACGCGTGCGCAAGACCCCATGTATCGGGAAAGAATTCCATCCAGGGGAAGACCAGTTTTCTGAGCACGGCTTCGTCTCTGTAGCTGGGCGCCATGTTCCGATAATAGACGGGAATGCGTTGCATAATTTCGGGAACGTAGAAATATCCCTTGCAGAAGGGATTCCCGGTGGTGATCACAGTGAGCTTGTCCAAGTAATGCCTTTTGGCAGACTCGAAGAACCCCATCTCCTTCTCGGCCTCCAGAAACCAGGTGCTCGAAGCATTGTACAAGGTCTCTTCGCGGCCGTAGGAACCGGTGGCAAGGTATTTCAATCCAGCGGTAGTTTTGCACCTTCGATTGTTCCAGGGTCTTTTCACCCACAGGCCGTTGTCGATGAGATGGGAGAAATTGGGGATCAGTCCCTTCTCGTGGTAGCCTTTCACATTCGCCGGAGGAAAGTCTGTCCCTTCGATCCGCACGGTCTCCTCCCAGTGACCGGCAAGCTGGTCAATAACCAAATAGAACACCCGTTTCATTTTTGCCCTCTTTCATTTGCGAACATAGCTACACAATTAGTCCTCTATAGAAATTCCGAACTGTTTCAATCAACTCCTCATGTACAACTTGCCCAGAGCAATCCGCGCTTGACGATCTCGAGCAGCTCGGGTACTTCGAAATCCTTGGCGACGTGCCCCAGGGAAGTATAGAACACCCGGCCTTTGCCCCACATACGCTTCCAGACAACCGGCATGACGCACCCTTTGATCCATGGGACGTGCTCTTCTCCAAAGGTCGTGGTGGCCAACACCTCATTCGACGGATCCACCTGCATGTAGTACTGCTCTGACGTCATCTTGAAATCTGGGATACCGGCCGTAATTGAATCCACGTGGTTGATGATGTTGACTTCGTAGGTGACAATGCCCCCTGGATGAGCTACCCACTGACCACCCACCATGAACTGGTATTCGGTGTTTTGCCGAAAAGCATCACCCATCCCGCCGTGCCATCCGGCCAACCCTACGCCGCTTTTGATGGCCTCCAACAGTCCTTTTTCCTGCTCCCCCGTAATGCTGCCCATCGTCCATACAGGAATAATCAAGTCATAGGACTTGACTTTCTCTTCATCAAGAAAGGCATCGAGCGTATCGGAGATCTCCACCTTATAGCCCTGCTCCTGCAAACATGGGGCAACGATATCTACACATTGCTTCGGCTCGTGGCCTTCCCAACCTCCCCAAACGAATAGAGCTGATTTCATTGATCTCTCCTTTTATTTTTGGTAATTGTTCTCCTTTAGCTTAGTTTCCTCATTGCCTTCTCCACCTGCACCGCTCCCATAATAAACCAGGCGTTATTTATCGTCCAGTATTCGTTGGTATGATGGGCATACGACCAACCCCAGCCATCCGTGTCAAGTACTGGATAATCCACCGGAAGCCCGTCTGACACCACAAAATGTCCGGTGCGAATATCACCGATCTGGAACACCTCTCCTGTGCCGCCGGCCATTCCGTTTAATACGCCTCCCGGAACAACACCGTCCTCGTGTCCTTCTATAAAACAGTAGCGATGGTGATAGCATCCTGGTCCCCGTCCAACATCGGCCATCATAGAGACATCGGCCGGATTGAATCCGACGATCCACTGGATCTGGCGCTCTGCTATCTCCAGGTATTTCGGCTCCTCGAAAAGCATCGCCGCGGTCGCCATCCCCCAGGCGAAACATCCCAGGGATCTATTGGCAGAGGAAACCATGTTCCGCGTACTCCCGTCCTCTGCCTTACGACCAATCTGACCGAAGTTGGACAGCTTTGCCAGCGGTTCAATATAACTCGCCCAGCCTCTGAACGCGTCCTTTATGTCGGGATTCAACCGGCTATCCAGATTCTGCTTCAGGAATTCATACAAGCCTACTAAATGGAAATGATACCTCATCTGCCCGGATGCCCGTGCCTTGTCCTCGTAGAAGAAGCCTTCCTTATCCTGGAGGGCCAGTATTTTGCGCACTCTTTTTTGGGCATCCCTCTGGTATTTCTGCTCCTTGCTCATTTGATAGAGTTCCAGATCGGAAAGCAAGAGCCCGGTTTGAAGCGTCAGATAAGATTCGGCCTCTTTTTCATATTCCGGCTTTGACGGGTCCACCTCAGCAGCGATCGCTTGAATTTCTTTGGCGATGGAGGTGCATCTATCCGCCAGTGCCTTATCGTAGGGTAGGATCAACCGTCCCAGTTTTGCCAGAGAGGCCCCGGTAATGATTGTGGATGAGATCGTGGGAGTGCTGTATTCCAGACACTGGGCGACCGTGAGCACCCGGGGCGGTTCCTTATCCGGCGGTCCCAAAAAGAGACACACGTTCTCCAAAGGAGGGGCAAAGACCTGATGAAAGATCCCGTCCCAATAGACCTTGCAGAAGTATCGCGCCTCCCAGGCCGCCTCGTCTATGAACTCGGGGACTTGGGAAGAGTCATCAGTTTCATCTGCAAACTTATCCTCAAGAGTTGCCAAAGCCCACAGGCCGGTAGTACCGGCGCCTATCCACTTTCCGTAATCCCCGGCGTCGTGCCACCCGCCCGTCGCGTCAATGCGTTCGCCGTTCTCTAAGATTATGGCATCCTCGGTATGACAAGCCTTGTACCAGCCCGGAACT
>JAUWEO010000252.1 GCA_030608245.1 Candidatus Latescibacterota bacterium | reverse complement strand
ACAGACTGCAAAATATGACGATAGTAGTAATCAGTTTCACAAGAACTCCTTTCGTTTTTGATGCTAATGAATATTGAAATCGTTTAGTTATTTTGCCTCACACCCAGGCACATCCCCACATATTCAATAAGATAAAGCCAGGGTCAGAAAACTCAAGAAGAATATTTGTTTTCATCCATCCCGTGCCCGCTGTTTGCCACTCAAAGGAAACAGTATCTAACTCCCTGATTGTTTTTGCATTAGATTATAGCTTAGCAGGTTAGGGAGATCGTCTGCTTTCGATCACAAGTCCGCTGCTCTACCCAACTGAACTACAGGTGCGATTTTGGTCGGGGTGAGAGGATTTGAACCTCCGACCCCCTGCTCCCAAAGCAGGTGCGCTCAACCGGACTGCGCCACACCCCGAAGACGAAACTAATTTAAAACAACCGACGCCAAAAGTCAAGCAAAAATCCCTATTTCTCCCTTTAAGCACCGAATTTCTTGAGTTTTAGTGCATTAGCTAAGGCCAGGATCATTATCTCCGTGGCCGGAAACCGGCCCAGTCCGCCTGACAGACACTGAGATTCGGAGAACTCCTCCACCTGGTCTGGCCGACACCACTTAGAGAAAAGCAGCACCGGCACCGGATGCCAACTGTGGGCCTTAAGCAAAGATGGTGTAGAGTGGTCACCGGTTATCACCACCACATCAGGGGCCAATCCAGTTAGCCGAGGGATGCAACTGTCCACTTCCTCAATAATCTTTACCTTTCCGGCAAAATTCCCATCTTCGCCAGTGCTGTCTGTTTTTTTGATGTGCAGGTAGAAAAAGTCATATTTAGCGAAATTATCAGCTAAGGTATTGAATTCATCCGCGATTCTATCGCCACCGCACAGCAAATCCATTCCCACCAACCGGGCTATCCCCTTATACATTGGGTAGGTAGCAATAGCAGCCGAGTTCAGCCCATAGACCTCACTCATCGAGGGCACATCTGGATACTTAGCAAACCCTCGCAGCAGCACTATATTGGCAGGCCTCTCATCTTTGAGGAGCTCTCGGGCCTGAGAGATGAAATTGTTGGCTATCTCGTCGCTTTTGGCTGCTTCGGCCGAAATGGGCTTGACATTCAGTGGAGATAGCCCCACCTTTTGAGGATCAGAGTCCGTGAGCTGGTCGGAAAGTCCCTCTGCCCGGAAAACTACCACTGCGCGATGTTCTTTTACTGGCTCGACAAAAACTTCCACTCCCGGTATCTTTATTTCTCTGAGCTTGGTACAAAGCTGTTGATTCCGCTCGGTGGGGATCCTGCCCGCCCTCCTGTCACTCACTATCCCCTTCCCATCTACGGTGGCAAAGTTTATCCTCGCTGCCACATCGTTGGGACCGAGCTCAAATCCCACTCCCAGGGCAGCCAGAGCACCCCGACCGATCTGATATTCGAGCGGATCGTAGCCAAACAGGGATAAGTGAGCAGGGCCGCTGCCAGGGGTGATCCCGCGGCCGATGGGGTCGGCCATTCCACAGATACCTCTGCAAGCCAGTTCATCCATATAGGGAGTGTGAGCAGCTTCCAGTTCGCTCTTCCCCGTCCTCGCGTCCGGCAGGCCCCCCACTCCGTCAAGTACCAACAATACAATCCGGGCATCATTTTTTATCGTTAATCCCCTCACAGTCTCTGCACTAATCACTTGTTTATCACTCCCTTCCTCGCAGGATACCGCTTATCCGAGGATTGAAGACTGCCGTCTCGCCCAGTTCTTCTTCTATCCGCAACAGCTGGTTGTATTTGGCAATCCGGTCTGTCCGGGAGACCGAGCCCGTCTTTATCTGCCCGCTGTTACAGGCTACGGCAAGGTCGGCTATAGTGGTGTCTTCTGTCTCCCCAGAGCGATGAGAAATAACCGTTGTGTAAGAGGCCCTCTTGGCCATCTCAATAGTGTCTAAGGTCTCGGTAAGGGTGCCAATCTGATTGAGTTTAACAAGAACAGAATTAGCAACTCCTCGTTCAATCCCTTGCTTCAAGAGTTTGCTGTTGGTGACAAACAGATCATCCCCCACGACCTGAATCTTCTGACCCAAATGCTGGGTAAGTTTCTGCCAGCCCTCCCAATCCCCTTCTGCCATTCCATCTTCGATAGAGATAATGGGATATCTTTCTACCAAATCGGCATAGAAATCGACCATTTCTTGTGGTGTTTTCTCTGGCTGTTTCTCGCTATTCAAGATGTAGCGACCACTGTGGTAGAATTCGCTGGCAGCGGGATCAAGGGCAATAGCCACATCTTGTCCTGGCTTAAATCCGGCCTTCTCAATCGCCTGTACTATTACTTGAATGGCCTCTTCGTTGGAAGACAAACTGGGGGCAAATCCTCCTTCATCTCCCACAGCAGTACTGTAATCAGAGCTTTTTAGCACTGCCTTGAGGTTATGAAACACCTCTGCTCCCATTTGTAGGGCTTGGGCGAAAC
>JAUWEO010000136.1 GCA_030608245.1 Candidatus Latescibacterota bacterium | reverse complement strand
GGACCTGCATCTGACGCCTATAACTCGAAGTTCATCCTTGTCTATGGAACCAAAGGTACAAACCCCAAAGAGATCGAAGTCAACAGGCAGGTAGCTCTGCTTCTGGCTGTCAAGTGGGATACCTGGGCGCATGGGAATTGTGAGGTTAAGGGGGATATAGAGGTAACCTCGGAGGAGATAGAAAGTGCAAACTTGATCCTGGTCGGCAGTCCCAGATCGAATGCGATCCTGGCCCGAATAAACGATGAGTTGCCCATAAGGTTCGAAGGTGAAGCTATTGTGATGGGAGACACACGTTTCACCGGTGAAGACTTGGGGCTGAATATGATCTATCCGAACCCGCTTAATCCAGACAGATATGTCCTTATTAAATCTGGAGTTAATTGGCGGGGAACAGAGCTTGTTCCCTGGCTTGAGCGGAGGCTGCCGGACTATGTGGTCTTCGATGGAGGGTGTAAGAAGATGGGGTGGGCAGGCTTTAAGGCGGCAGGGTTCTTTGACCAGGGCTGGAAGCTCAGCAAGTGAACTGCGAATCCCCATTCGTACGTTGATGCCGGCGAAGTCGGCACCACCAAGGATGAAAATGCCGTCTCTAACCTCCCGCAGGTTCCGAACCTGCGGGAGGTTGCCCCGAATCGCGGCCATTTTGGGAGCAAAATAATGGGAGGGCGATCATGCAAGATAGACAATTCTATCCCAAAGTCTGGATGAGTATTCATCCCGGAGGGCTGGACCTGGACGAGGCGTTTGGAGATATGAAGTCCCATGGTGTAGACGTGGCCGACTTCTATTCTCCTGTTCCTGACAGGGCTGAAGCGCTGGAATTGGCCAGAAAGCACAGGTTGAGATTGTCGTGGGTGGTCCCCGATATCATCTGGAAACATGTCTCTCAGTTCGGCTATGAGCCGGTTCCTGCCGTTATGATAGGCGGCGCTTACCAAGGCAGGGCGATAGATTGGCATACCTTTCCTTTTTCCCCAGGAGACCATGAGATCGAAATCGAAAGGCCGGTGAACTTCTTTCCCCAGAACAAGGAGATGGAGGAAAATCTGAGCCGATACGGCCGTTTTTTTCACCACCATTTTTATGGCGTAAACTCTAAATCAGCTAAAAAGGCTGAGGTTATAGTCAAAAAACGTTACTATGACGGAAAGCACCAGTTAACCTTGTTGCCGGCAGAGATCATAGGGCGCGATGAGAAGCACGTGCGTATCGGTTTCAGCCTGTCGGGACAGGAAGGCGATCTGGACCATGTTATGATTGCAGTCTACTGGCCCAGCGACGAAGAGGTAAGCCCAGCAGCCCGAAGCACCAAAGAGGCTTTGGCTCCCTATATAAACTCTGAGCTGGACGCATGGGCCGACGCCAACGGTGGAGAGTTCCCCGAAGATCTGATTGTCGGTATGCGCTATGGCGATGAGATGTTCCTGCACACCGGATTTGTCAACGATCCGTCGGCCTCAATCCCCCTCTATGACTACTCCGAAAGTGGGATTCAGGAATACCGAAAGCTCAATCGCCACGACGAATACCCAAGGATGTGGGCCTGGCCAGAGGCGTACGGCATAAATGCTTATCGTGATTGGATGTACTCTTATCACCGCTCAACAGCGGAACTCCTCGGAATCGTCAGGGAAGTGATCCATAATAGAGGTCTCAATATAGCGGTCTTCCGTAATATTAGTCGTTTCAATCCTGTCACTTTTGCCACCCTATACAATGACCACGACGGCAGTGGAAACCAACTTCTTGTAGAACAGTTAGATATTGTATGTCCTGACCCATATCCCGTGGCAGCTACTATGCTCTCCCAAGCCAAGCACCCGGACCGCGAGCCCAAACCTGACTACATAGAGACCATCATCCCACTGGAGGGCAGCTATTTCTCCGGCTTGGCCCACCGACTGGGCAAGGCCTTTATGCCCTGGATGCAAGGCCACAGCTATGTGAATGACTTGCAGCACCCGTCTCCTGAACAGGTCAAGAAGATGTTTGACCAGACAATAGCCTTCAATCCGGATGGGATAATGTGGCTGGCATATTCCAGAAACGGCACTTTTCCGAAGACAAGGCCAGATTCCTGGGAAGAGGCTGAAAAGGTGCACGGTAGAGTACATGAACAGGTCAGAGAGGATCCGCCAAGACCACTGGCAGTGCTGCGATTCTATGCCGAAAGATCTTTGGTAGAGCCTGAGGAGAATCAGCTGCACGATCGAATCTTGACAGAACGGCTGCTGACCTCTGTGACCATTGATCTGAAAATGAGATACGACGTATTCGAGATTTATCGCAGAGAAGATGTTGACTTCGATTCCCTTAAAAGTTACGATGCGGTACTCCTTTACGTGATGGATGTGGAAGATTTGGATTTGAAGCAGCTTGCACAATGTGGACCTAAAGTTATTCTAATATGCTGCCACAAGTCCTCTCTTGCACAAAATAGGGATTATACAGGGGTGAGAAGCCTGGAGAAGATTGAGGGACATGGGCCGTTTCAGGTGAACATCAGTGGCCATTGCGTACACGCTAAAACAGTCTATAAGGCCCGATTGGACTCAACGGCGAAGACACTGGGTCGGTGTGATGGACAGCCCTGCGCTTGGGATAAAGGAGATATAAGGTTTGTCAGTTTTCTCCCCTCTTCATATGAAGAAGATGCGCGATTTCTTGAATCAATTTTTGGGTAGTGTCCCCACGCCGGAGTTGTGATAAAGGAAGCACCCATGTATGCCTATGAACCGATTTTGAGCGGTATAGAGCGACGCGTCCGAGCACTCTATGCCCGTCAGGTCATGGACGAAAGCCGTCCCGAACAGGGTGCATTCATCTCTGAAATCTTGGGGTGTCCCGCGGCTACCCATGGGGCCCATGCCCATGATCTGGCTTGTGCCTGTTATGTGTTCATGGCAGAGGGAGCTTCGCTAAAAGGAGATGAGGAGCTTTTCGATCGGATCTGCAGGGGTATTTCGTTCCAAAGGCGCTGGCAGCGGCCAAGCGGACTCATCGACGGCGTGGTGTCCAACTATGAGTCGCCCAACGCTGCGGCCTTTACGGTGCAGCTGCTCGCTCCTGTTGTGGAAGTGGCCCGCACGAAGGCCGAGACCGGTGATGAACGTGCGGCACGGATCGCGCAAGCTCTGGGTGAATACGTCCAAACAGCAGCTCAGGCGATCATCGGGCGGGGGTTCCACACTCCCAACCACCGCTGGGTGATCTGTTCTGCGCTGGCCCAGGCGATGACGCTCTTTCCCGACCTGCCGGCGTTGGGTTACATCGAGAGCATTCTGGCGGAGACCGTAGATATCAACGAAGATGGACAATTTTATGAACGGAGTACCGGGATTTACAATTCGGCATCTGACCGGTCGCTCCGGTTCATGGCAGATCACCTGAAGAGACCAGAGCTCCTGGACCCGGTTCGGAAGAACCTCGATATGATGGTCCGCCTCTTCCATTCAGATTGGACGGTGGTGACGGATATGTCTGGACGTCAGGATCGGGGACAACGCATTGTGCCGGTTAAAATCGCTGACTTGTTCTTTGATATGGCCCAGCGGGACGGCAATGGGGTCTGGGCGACCGTGGCGGATCGTCTTGTTGACAGCGCGCCGGGGGATCTCGACTTCGTTTGGCTTATCCATCCCTTTATGGCTAATCCCGCTTACCGGCACGAAACCCTCAACCGGGAGATACCCCCCGATGGCTTCAGCACCGTTTTTCTCGCCTCCCGGCTGTGGCGGGTCAAGCGGGGTCCTCTATCCGCCACTGCTATGGGCGGGAACTCCACCTCGTTCGCCGTGCGCTACGGGGAGGTGAACCTGAGGGCCGTGAAGATCTTCGAGACCTATTACAACACCTCGAAATTCGAAACCGATACCTTCGAGGCCTTCGAAAACGGCGTCCGGATGGTTCATCGGGGAGACACGAAACGGCAGCGGAATTGCGACCTGCCATTGGGGCGTCCCGTGCCCTTCGACGATTTCTACGCCGTGCAGGCCGAACGGAAACATTGGGCGCTCTCTCCCTTCGACATACTCCTCGACATCCGGGAAGTGCAACGTGGATTCGATCTCCATCTGAAGACTGAAGGCGCTCTCGATCGCATCGCCTTCCAGATTGAATGTTGTTTTGAGGGCCCCGGGGAGTGGGAGACCGACGGTCAGGTCATCCAGGTGAACAACGGCCAGACCGCCATCCTCAAATCCGGCTACGGTATCTTTCATCGCAGGGAGTGCGGTATCCGGATCGGGCCGGGCGGCATCGCGCACCGTATGTGGCAGATGCGGGGTAGCGAGCCGGAACCTGACAGCTTCCGCGTCCTAGTCACTGTGGAAACTCCCATTGATTGCGTCTTCGAGATCCGCTACGGCACTTGGTCAACGGCGACGGCCGGAGTAATTGAGCCGCCATAGAGCAGTCAGGCAAAATCCCTTGGTTGGGAACCAGGGATGAATCCACTTTTGCTCCGAAAATGATAGCAACCTCCCGCAGGTTTGGAACCTGCGGGAGGTTCGGGACCGAAAATAGACTTGCCGATTTTCATCCTTCGTGGTGCTCCAAAGGGGCATGAACGTTTAGGAGGTCATAGATTCCATCTTGTGCTTTGACGAGCGCTGATGACATCAAGAAATCCATCTACTTGATACAACTTCTCCAATTTCAATCCTCAAATAGAAGGAGGCAAGCAAATGTCGAAAGATCAGAAAAAGCTCTGGCAGTTCAAATGGCTAATGTTGGCCCTTATCATTTGTCCTTGGCTATTTCAGAGTAGCTGTAGAAAGGCAGAAGCCCCGTTCAGTTTGACCGATACTACCCTGTCCATCAAACAGGTGGACTACGAAGGGGCGATCTATTACAATGAAGGTGACCCTCTCCCCCACCTTGATCTGGAAAAGGTAAAGTGGCAGACTTTTGTGCAGAAAGAACACCGGGCCGTCATCCTGGAAAATATGTATATCAAACTTACACTTCTGCCGGAAATGGGCCGGGTATATTCGCTGATATACAAACCTACAGGTCATGAGGAGTTTTGGAGAAATGATATTGTGCAGCCTGGAGGAGGCCAGAATGATACAGGATGGTGGCTGTGGATAGGGGGTGCAGAATACACCCTCCCTGGGGATGAACATGGAACCACCTGGGCGATACCCTGGGAATACGAGATCTTGGATGACTCAGAGGGCAAGAAGACGGTGAGAATGAGCGTCCAAGAGCCAGTCACAAGGCTGAAGGAGACAATCG
>JAUWEO010000093.1 GCA_030608245.1 Candidatus Latescibacterota bacterium | reverse complement strand
GGCAGGGTCCACAGTTCCCCGTGGTCAGGAATATGGACACCCTTCCACGGTTCTTCAGGATAGAACCCTTCTGCGATTGCCGGAAAGCATTCGTCATAACCACTGATATCATAGTGGGCAAAGTTTGCTCCGTAGGCAGGTATCCGAAATGGCCTCCCGCTCAACGAGATGTATTCATGTCCGTTTTCTTTAAGTATCAGCGAGATCATCTTCCCGCCAATCTGGGGAAGGAGGGAAAAACTCACCTGTCCGTTTTCTACGGTAATTCTCTCCAAGCCCTGAAATGTGTCTTGAGAAATCTCGGTCATTTCCACCTCCCCAAAATCACAAAAATAATATCAGGAGCAGCCGGCAACGTTCCCGAGCTTAAGGAGTATCTTTTACCTCTCCTATCAGAAAAACTGGCCTGACCGCTTGTAGCGTTTCCAGAACATTGAACGCCTGTTCCCATTCCTCAATCCGGAACCGATGGGTGATAAGAGGTAAGGTGTTGACCTTCTTTTGGGACAGGAACTTAAGGGCCTTCTCCCAGTCCGGGCCTCGGGAGCTATAGGCGAAAAAGAGAGCGATTCCTTTGGCCACCATCTGGTCCCAGTCGAGCGGAATCTCTCTCTGCCCTGTTATTCCCACAACAGCCATCCGGCCGTTTCTCCTCAGCAGTTCCACCCCCTGAGTAATGGCTACTTTATTCCCGGAGGCTTCCACAATAACATCAGCTCCTACTCCCCCGGTCAGATTCATCACCTTTTCTTTCAAATCTTGATTCTTGATATTTGGAGTCTCAATTCCCAGTTTGCGGGCACAGACAAACCGTATTTTTTCATCCTCAGGGGTACCGACTAAAAGCACCCTGCCGGCACCCTCCGCCCTGGCTACCTGGGCAGCCAAAAGGCCAATAGCACCAGGCCCGAAGACTACCACCGTATCGTCTGTCTTTATGCCACACCGCTCGGAAACAGCATGGACTGACACTGCCAGCGGCTCGGTAAGTGCAGCCTGTTCAAAAGAGACATTCTCC
The DNA here is from genome assembly GCA_030608245.1 of Candidatus Latescibacterota bacterium. Classification (GTDB taxonomy): domain Bacteria; phylum Latescibacterota; class MVCY01; order MVCY01; family MVCY01; genus MVCY01. Next base: position 6,006 of record JAUWEO010000093.1, on the reverse strand, counting down.
GGAATGGGGTGGAGAAGATTTACTGGCAGCTTTACATAATTAGCAAAACATCCGTCTGAGTGGATTCCCATAGCCCTTTTCTGGGGACACAGATTAGGATAGCCCAGAGAGCAAATCCGGCAGATGCCGCAGGCAAATGGATTGTTTTCAGAGACAACCCGGTCGCCTATCTGGAATGCTTTCACGCCGGGGCCAAGATGCTCAATAATACCGGAAAACTCGTGGCCCAAAATAAGCGGCGGGGTATTTGAAAAACGGTCATAGTAGATATGCACATCCGTACCACAGACACCGGCCACCTGGACTCTAATTACTGCCTCTGCTTCCCCTGGGATTGGCTCCGCGACATCTTTGAGCCCAACATTCCCCTTGCCTTTGGCAAATTTCAGCAGGGCCTTCATCGGTCTGATTTTTCTTTCATAATAGGTAACATCTCGGCAGCCCGGCGAAGAACACATACCTCAGCTTTTTTGCCAAGACGGGCAAATGCTTGATCTAAGGCCGACTGGGCATCAGGGGCATAGCCCAGGCCTACTTTCTCAATCTTTTCCTGGCTGATACCGTTGGTCACAAGAATGCAGGAAGCCCCTTGTTCAATTGTTGCCTCAGCCACCTGGATCATATGCACCGCAGTTACCAGGTGTTTGATTTCACCGCGAGCCACCAACTGTTTCACCTCTTTCTTTGACCGGTAACCAAATTTGATGATTTCCTCTTCGTGGGTATAGGAAAATCCTTCTCGACAGGGGGAAACAAGGATGATTACTCCACCTTTTTCTACCACCATACCTGCGGTATCCAGAGCCTTGTTCACCTGCCAGAATTCCATATCAAAGGGGTAGCCGTCGGCAATGACGATGTCGCCTCGCTGGGGAATCTTGACCCCGTGGGTTTTGATGGCGAATTCCGTGCCCTGCCGGTGGGCCTCAACAGGATGACCAAAAACAGCCTGGACAATTTCGCCCTCACCATCAACGATGAGATTGAAAATTGCATCCAGCCCCGCAGTTAGAGCACATCGGTCGATTGCCTCTCTTAAAGGATTATCCCGCCGGCCGATTATATCCGCCTGGGGTATGTCAACCCGGACCCAGTGCATATCGCTATTGGTTTTTTCCCCACAGAGACCGGGAACGATAATCTTTCCCCCACCAGTAAACCCACAAACCTCTATGGGCATAATCCTGCCCAGACCCAGGACAAAATCAGCTTCCTTCACCTTTCTGTTAACCCACACTTCAATGCCTGGATCTGCCCGTCCAGCATAGTAGAGGCTTTCAGGATTGGCCCAATCGTGGTTGGTGACCTGAAAATCCGCAGTTATTTCCTCACCCAGTTTTATCTTGATTTCTTCAGAGGACATCGGCCGGTGGGAACCTAAGGCCATAATTATCTCTATCTGTTCGTTACGAATACCGGCCGAGTGCAATTCTTCTATGATGAAGGGCAGAACTCGGTCTATCGGTGTCGGTCGGTGGTGGTCATCGGAAACGATCAGGATTTTCTGTTTACCCTGCACCATCTCTGACAATGGTGGGCAGCCAATGGGAGAGTCCAGGGTCTCCTTGATTATCTCAGATTCTTTTCTTTCGTGAAGTCCTACCGGCAGACCAAAGACACCGATGAGATTCTCGTGGGGTATCTGCACCGGGGAGTATTCCGGATAAGGGAAATCAACCTTTACCATTTCGGGGAGCCTGGTTTCAAGAATTCACCTCAAGGCCATAATTATCTCATGTCGTCTCTACGATATTATACTCTTTGGCACTCAACAATCCCATTTTTCGACAGAACCTTACTAATCGTATTATCTGCAGCTTAGATAAATCGACTTGTGCTCAGTAAAGAACTCTATCCCGCTTTTGCCGGCCTCCGGAGGTCCATATCCTGAAAGCTTAACGCCGCCGAAAGGAAGCTGAGGTTCCTTGAAACTGGTAGGCAGATTTACATGGGTCAAGCCTGCTTCGCTTCTTTGAACGAACTCGGTAGCCCGCGCTAAGTCCTTGGTGTAGATGGAAGAGGACAACCCCTGCCGGATCCCATTGGCTACTTTCAGTGCCTGGGCAAAGGAATCCACCACCATCACAGAGAGCACCGGCCCAAAGATCTCCTCCTGAGCGATTTTTATCTCCGGCTTCACCTCAGTGAAAATAGCAGGCTCGATAAAAAAGCCTTTGTCGTATCTGGAGCCGGTAAGTCTTTTCCCGCCCAAAATCAGTTTGGCGCCCTCCTTTTTGCCCAACTCAATGTAAGACAGAATCTTTTTCAGTTGTCCTTCCCCTGCTACTGGTCCCATCGTGGTATCACGGTCTAAGCCATCCCCTACTTTGATTTGTTTTACCTCATCAACTAAAAGGCTAACGAACTGGTCTGCTATTTCTCGCAATAAGATCACTCTACTTGTGGAAGTACACCACTGGCCGCTGCAGGCACAGCCAGCGTAGACCGCATCTTTGGCTGCCAGTTCCAGATCCGCATCTTCCAAAACCACCATGGGATTCTTGCCGCCCATTTCTAGCTGAACCTTGGCCAAGTGGAGCGAGGCTTGGCTGCATATTCTCACCCCCACCTCAGTGGAACCGGTGAAAGAGACAGCTTTCACCAAAGGATGGGCAACCATTTGGTTTCCTATCGCCGACCCTCGGCCGGTGATAAAATTGACCACTCCCTTAGGAATCCCTGCCTCGGTTAGGATCTCCACCAGTCTCAATCCCACCAGCGGGGTGAAACTGGCTGGTTTAAACACCACGGTATTTCCAGCCATAAGAGCTGGGGTGATTTTTCGGCAGGGGACATTGACCGGAAAATTCCAGGGAGTGATAACTGACACCACTCCTAAAGGCTGTCTTACACTATAACACACTACATCTTTTCTCCCTGAGGTCCCTGGCTCGGATAAAAACCTCCTGGCCTGGCCTACCTGAAATCTCATCTCACTAATTGCCGATTGGATTTCCTGGTGGGACTCCTGAAGGGTTTTGCCTTCTTCTCTGGTTAATTCCAATGCCAATTTTTCTTTTCTTTGCTCTAAGAGAACTACGGCCCGGCGAAAGATTTCTTCCCGTTCTGAAAGAGAGCCAGACCGCCAATTCTCTGAGGCAGAAGCTGCAGAGGCGATCGCTTTCTCCAGATCAGCAGGGGTAGAGTCCTGGAAAAGACCGAGGACTTCCTCAAAATCGGCCGGATTAGGATTGGTAAAGGTTTTTCCCGACTCTGATTTTACCCATTTACCAGCAATGAAGTTCAAATAGGTTTTCGCTTGTCCAGTAGGACTCATCGCTATCTCCTTTACATCAATATCGCTTTGTTCCGTCGCCTCGTCTCTAACATAAGAACCAAAAATCCCCTTTATCTCTGCTTTGTATTTCTCTTTGGCCTCTTCCTTTACCCCTTCGAGTAGGGTAAGAATTTCATCTTTGTTCATATCCCGTTGCTCCCATCTCCCTTTGCGGCGTCACGTTTTCGCACGAATCGTTGCCAGACTCCGCATTGAGAAGCCATATGATCGGAAACGGGCATGTATGGTTTTGAGCGGCAGGGGGGAGGATTTTTCTCCTGGTGTTTTGGTTTCCTAATTGTGAAAATAATTTCGTCCGGAAACTTACGTTATAGCCTGGAGTGTTAACCCCAAAAACCCCTCGTATTTCAGACGCACATTTCGCAAGTACTACCAAACACTTGCTGACATTTCCAGAACAAGCCACAAGATCAGCGTGCGTTTACCTTTTCCAGAACGCCGGCGTGAAGATTATCAGGACTGTGTAGAGTTCCAGTCGTCCGAGGAGCATCAGCAGGGTTAGGAACACCTGCCCGAGCTGTGGTATGTCCGCGTAGTTTTTTGTCGCCCCAACCCCGTTGAGACCGGGGCCGATATTTCCGAGACAGGCGATCGTGCTGGTTACGGCAGTGCCTAGGTCCGGGGTGAAGGCGGTCATGATTAACGAACCGACCGCGAAGAATATGACGAATATCAGGAGGAAAACGCAGATGTTTAAGACGGTCCCATCCTTGAGGTTTTTCCCGTTGATCTTGACCTGCTTGACCGCCTCCGGGCGCATGTAAAGATAAATTTCCCTAACCAGGGTCTTGATTGCCACGAAAACTCTGATGTTCTTGATCCCGCCACCTGTGGAACCCGCACAGCCACCGACGAACATCAGGAGAACCAGCAGTATCCTGGATGTCTCCGGCCAGAGATCAAAGTCTTCCGTGCAGAAGCCGGTGGTGGTCATGATCGAAGTGCCCTGGAAGAAGGCCGCCCGCAGCGATTCGGTAAAGGATTCATAAGTGTTGCCCCAGACATTGAACGTCAAAATCAGGCAGGCCGTGAGCCAGAAGAAGAGGTAGAAACGGAATTCCGAATCCCGGAAGTACTCGAAGGGTTTGCCACTGAGGAGCTTCAGGTGCAGGGCAAAGTTTGTTCCGGCAATGAACATGAAGATGACAATCACGACATCTAAGTAGGTGCTGTCATACGCGCCGACGCTGGCAGTTCTCGTGGAAAACCCTCCTGTGGCCATTGTTGCGCAGGTATGACACCATGAGTCGAACCAGGACATCCCTCCGAATCTAAGCATTATCGTTTCGATTAAGCAGAACAGGAGATAGGCACCCCACAGAAGCTTGGCAGTAGCCGCGATACGCGGGGTGAGCCGGTCCTTGGCAGGCCCGGGAACCTCCGCGCGGTAGATCTGCATTCCTCCGACCTTAAGGAACGACAGTATTGCCACGCACAGAACCAAGACGCCCATCCCTCCGAAGAAGTGTGTCATAGCCCTCCAGAAGAGTATTCCCCTGGGGATTGATTCCAGGTCCGATAGCACGGAGGCCCCTGTTGTTGTGAACCCCGACATGGCCTCGAAGATCGCGGGAACCGGTTCACTGATGACACCTGAAAATATGTAGGGCAGGGCACCGAAAATAGACACCGCCAGCCAACCAAACGTGGCGATGCCGAAACCGTCGCGCCGGGAGAGCTTTATATCACCGTGCGTGAACAGCCAGATGATCCCCGCGGCCGCAACCGTAATCCCGCAGCCGATGCCGAGTCCGTTTTTCGCGGATATTGGGTCATTTGCACCGAAGGAGATAGCCAAACTCAGCGCCATCGCTACGCCAATGACGCCAAGCAGATAAGAGATAGGGAGAGATATAGCTCGTATGTTCACAGGCATTCTTTTACTTGAAGACCGAGTCAAGCTTGCTCGCAGTCTCCGGCAGGCAGTAGACGGCTAGCCGGTCGTTTTCCTGTAGAATGAAGTCACCGGTCGGAACAAACGCCTGCTTGCCTCGTTGGACGGCCGCGATGATCATCCCCTTGGGAAGTTTTGTTCTGCTGAGGCGTATGCCGGCCCACTTGCTGCCGGGTTTAATCGCGACTTCCTGCAGCTCTCCGGAGATGCAACGAAAGAGTCCGACGTCTATGATGTTTTCGCCGCGGACGAACCGAAGTATTGCTCTGACCAGCGAGAGGTGGGGGCAGATGACGCTGTCGAGAAGCCTGAGGCTGCTCATAATGGGGACGTATTCTGGGTTGTCTATACAGGCGACGGTAAACCCGACCCCGAGCTGTGTGGCTTGTAAGCAGCTCACAATGTTCATTTCCTCGTCCCCGGTGACGGCGGCAAATGCCGTCTCCGCGTCCGTTCCAAGCTCTTTCAACGTCGCAGCTTTGGTGGCATCAGCGTTGATCACCAGGCATCGGTCGAGCTGCTCCGATGCGTATTCCGCCCGGTCACGGTCGCTCTCGATCAGGACAGTCTCTATGGAGGTCTCTTCGAGGAGTTCGGCAAGTGACAGTCCCAGATCACCGCCACCGACGATGACCACTTTCCGGAGATTCCCTGTCCGCCCGCCTAGGATCCAGTCGACGAAAGAGACCGTTTCCTCCGGGGCGAGAACCACATACACGTCGTCGCCTTCCCGGCAATGTGACTCCCCACTGGGAATTTCCAGCTTACCATCGTGGACGAGGCCGATAAAGCGAACCTTGAGAAACCATTCCTC
>JAUWEO010000193.1 GCA_030608245.1 Candidatus Latescibacterota bacterium | reverse complement strand
GACGATTCCAAGAAAGTCAATCCGGCAAAGCGAGAAACACTCTTTGAGCTTATCCATCAGATAGCCATAGCTGTGGGAGTTGGAGTCGTCCACGCTGAAGAGATCGATCGGATTAACATCCTCCAAGCAACGCGTAAGGCGATGAACCAAGCCATCGAGTCTTTAACCCCTGCCCCACAGCATCTATTGGTCGACGGAGGGAAAATCCCCAACCAGAAGGTTCCCCAAACAGGGATCATCGCTGGAGATAGCCTCTCTGCCTCCATTGCCGCCGCCTCAATAGTGGCTAAGGTTAGTAGAGACAGGATGATGAAACAATATGACCTGTTGTTTCCAGTCTACGGATTCGCCAGCCATAAAGGCTATGGCACCGAGGAACATCTGGAGGCCATTAGGAGGCACGGCCCCTGCTTTCTACATCGTCGGTGTTTCAAGGGGGTGGAATCCTGTTGATCGAAGAAACGAGCCGGCGAGTCTCCTCGAACAGAAAAACCACCGGCAACCAAGGTGAGGAGTTAGCTGCGCAATTTCTCCTCCGAAAGGGATTCCGGATCTTGGAGAGAAACTATCGAACCCGGCAAGGTGAGATCGACATTATTGCTCAAAAGGCAAGGATACTGGCCTTCGTTGAAGTAAAAACCGATCGCACAGGAGATTTTGGTGCCCCTGAAGGCTGGGTCACACCCAAAAAACAGAGACAGATAGCAAGGATGGCCCTAAGATACCTTCGGCAAAGAGGCTTTCCCGCAATAGACCCGCGGTTTGATGTAATTGGCGTTACCTTGAGAGAAGGCAAACCAAAGATTGAGCATATTGAGGGCGCTTTCTGGGTGCCTGATCATTAAATCCTTATGTCCTTGTGGCTGGACTATCTATTAGTTAATCGTATTTGAATCAGCATTCGCCTTATTAGAGATAATTCAAGACAATCAATGTCAATCCTCAACGCGATTATATTGGGACTTCTGCAGGGACTGACAGAGTTTCTGCCCGTAAGCAGTTCCGGCCATTTAGTATTATTCAAAGACCTGCTGGGAGTGGATGACCCGGCCGTTTTCTTCATTGTATCTGTGCACTTCGGCACCCTGTTGGCAGTGCTCACTGTATTCTGGCGACTGATCGTCAATACCATCGTATCTTTTTTCAAGGGGATTATTGCTGGTCGAGAAGTTCCGGTGAGACTTAATAGCGATAGATATTTTAAATTAGCTGTATTGATAATTGTCGGCTCTCTGCCTGCTGGGTTATTGGGAGTGCTTTTTAACAACTGGATCGAGTCGACCTTTGCCAGTTCCACGCTAACGGCTCTGATGCTTCTGGTGACTGGACTTATCCTCTGGCCCACCCGCTATCTTAGATCCCCTTCCAAACAAGTTGGCTATAAGAGCTCGCTTGTGATCGGAATAGCCCAGGCGTTCGCTATGCTGCCGGGGATCTCCCGCTCAGGGATAACTATCAGTACAGGACTCTACTCCGGCATAAAACCAGACCGAGCAGTTGAGTTTTCCTTCCTTCTGGCCCTGCCCGCCATCCTGGGGGCAACGCTCCTGAAAGCCCACGAGCTCTTGGTAGCACCACCTCAAGATTTTCCCCTTTATCCTATTATTTTAGGTACAGCAGTCGCTTATATCTCTGGATATCTCGCCATCAAGTGGCTTCTGGGAATTGTGAGGCGAGGCAGATTGGACTGGTTCTCTTACTATTGCTGGACGGTGGGACTGATATATCTGATAGCCTGTGGGTAAAAACATTTTCGGATAAGAGACAGGCGTTTGTCTTCCCTGCTTGGTTTTACCGATTGGCATATTTTTCTAACTTATCCTGCAAAATTCTGTTGCATTTTTGAGTCGAGATATGTATACTTTGAAAAAGTCAGAGCTATCGCCGAATAGAATAAGCGTTCCCTTCAGCTTAATACTTAAGTTAATGCAAACAATGACAGTTATATCAAGACGGATGAGGGTTATTGCCTGGATGGAAAGCCAATCAGGGAGTGTTTCTCTTCTCAAATTGTTAATCCCTAAAATACTCTAAAAAGAAAGGAAGAAAAATGGAAAATTATGGCACATCATCTTTGGGCGCACTTGATTTTGAGGCAGTCGGTGCGAGATTAAGGGAACTCAGGTTGAATACCACTCAGGTTGAATGGGCACAAATGGCCAACGTAGACCAGGGCTATGTCTCTCAAATCGAGACAGGGAAAACAAAGCCCTCACTGAGATATTTAGCCAGCGTTTCAGCCACAAGCGGTTGTAGTATTCATTGGATATTGACTGGCACAGGAAAAAAGTATCTGCCCCTGAAACACGCAAAGGTAAAAGACGCTGTCCAGGGTTACGCTGCCAACGCGAAGCTTTACTATACCCTCCAACAACTAAGACAAGACCCTGAATTAGCGACAACACTCTCTACGCTTTTCAGACGCAAGCAAGGAAGACGATTGCTAAAGCAGATGGCAACCTGGGACGACAAAAAGATACAAGCCCTCAGACTGATGGTTGGCTGAGGGAGATATTACAAACGATTGGTCTGTTGGTCAATTAAGATAAAAATGGGCATATCAAAGGGGATTTGATCTGCCCATTTTTTATTCTTTCATAAAGAGTCAAATCTCAACGCAGAGACCGCGGAGAGAAAAACCTATCTAATTACTTGATTATCAAAGAGTAACTAATAGGCATATATTTCTCCGTATGGTCTGTGAGAATAGGGAATTAGTTTGACGAATTCTCTGTTCAATACCTCTCTTAGATTGACTCCGAAGTCCTGACAATAGTCAGCGAGATACCTCTGGAGTTGTTCTTGGTCATCCGTCTCTAATCTGGCCAAGGCCACTTCCCTGCCCAGTTGATGTTGCTCAATCTCTCCCCGAATATAGATTGTCCCGCCGTGCATCCCTGTGCCCAGGTAATTGCCGGCAATAGGCCTCTTTTTGTCATCAAGTCCTAACAATATCAGAATGCCACCGGCCATATATTCCCCGAAGAAATCTCCGGCTGTTCCCCCGATGATAATTACCGGGAATTTCTCCCGGTAAGATTTCATATGGATGCCCACCCGGTACCCCACATTATCTCTGATGTGGAGTTTACCTCCGCGCATAGAATAACCCACTATATCACCGGCATCTCCATAGACAACTACCTTGCCTGCGCTCATTGTGTTGCCTATAGCATCCTGAGCGCTGCCGTGAACTGATATGGTCGGTCCATTCATAAAAGCAGCCAGATCGTTCCCCGGCACACCATTGACCACCAGTTGTACCGATTCCTTAAGGCCGCAGCCGATATATCGCTGCCCATTGACATTATCTAAAACAATCTGCTGCTCTCCCGCTTTTATGAGCGAGTGAATCTGTTCATTTAATGTCTTGTAGGTCAGCCGATAAGCATCTATTTTCATACCACGATCCCCGGTCCTTCTACAATGTGTTTTCTATATTCTTGAGGAAGCCAGAGCAATCCGAAATCCTCTGATATCAAGTGGTCTTTGAATTGTTTGACACCAATTCCCGCTTTAATTAACCCTATAATTATTCCAGCGCGGTCGATATTGCCTACAAAGATCGCCCCCACTATGCGATTATCCTGGAGGACAATTCTTCTGTACCGTCTTTCACCGGGACGATAGTCCTGAAGTATTTCATAACCCTCCTGATCAGCCTCCGT
>JAUWEO010000178.1 GCA_030608245.1 Candidatus Latescibacterota bacterium | reverse complement strand
GTCTTTCCACACTTCAAAGTGTACTCCATCTTCGCTGGTAGCCACCCGGAAATGGGAAATCCGGTCATTGCCCTCTACTCGCAGAAACAGCAGATAGCGGTCGCTGAATTTGACCGCTCCCGGATTAAAAACCGAATTGCAGTACACTGGCATATCATCAACAGTCAAGATTGGGTTACCTTCATAGCGTTTGACCACTTCTCTGTTTGGGGATTTTCTCTCATTCCCCATAAGGCAGACTCCTTTCTATCTTGACAATGTTACATTTTCCTGGTTTAAGGAATGTCGAGCCCAGAAGGGCTCTCCCACAGCGAGGAGCTTTAAGTAGTCTTTTGTGGGAGAGGGCTTAAGTCCTTCAGAGCGAAGCCTATGTGTCTGCCCAAATTGGGCGCACACACAGGTGCGTCCCTACATTCGAGGATGGAAGGAAGACAAAAAAATCCAGAAGCGATCCGATTACGAACCACTTCTGGATTTTTAGTCTAAGGATCAGTCTGTTGCCAGAACGCACGGCACCTGTGAGTCTGTTTACTACCAGGTGTACTGACCGATATTAGCTATGCCTCCAGGCTGGGTGAGAGCATGCACGATCAGATTGACACCGAACTGTAATCCTCGTTCTCTTCCGGTGGCCTCACTGTCTCCCCAGTACCAACTTATGTTCACGTCGCTGAAGACTACTGCCAACCTTCCTCTTATGTCAATTCCTTCCAAGTAGTTGACATTGCCTCCGCTGGCGCCGCCCAGGGGTGGCCCATCGTCGAAATCATAGAAACTGTGGAACACGGGATGGGCCTTAGGAATGCGGAAAAATCTGCAATCTCTTCCCAGGGCTTCGCCCAGCACAAATTTCGCTTGTTGATCGAAAGTTGTGCCTTTGATCCCTCCTGAAGGAGACTCGCCCGGCTTAGGGCTCTTGGAAATATCCTCGATATAGAGAAAGCCTCCGCTACGCAGATAGTTGCCGAGGTTCTCTACTTCCACTGGACTCAAGGAGACTATACACTCACAACCGGTCATATAGATAAACGGGGCGGAAGATAGTACCGGGTCGCTCAGTTCGATTATCTGGCCCTTGATACTGGTCTTAATCTTCGTGTGGTCGTTCATATAGCGCAGAAGATTAGGTATGGCCAGAGGGAAAGTATCGACCCTTGGATCTTGATAGTTAAAGCGCACCAGAGTCATATTGAAATATCCGGTAATCGCTTTTTTATCCTCCGGATTGGTGATAATCACTGCATTATATCTTCCTGTGTCCAAGTGTTCTATCCCCAATAGCTCCGATTTCATGCTAATTGCCTCTTGCACTGAGGTCATTCTGGTGGGTTGAATAAGCTCCACAGGCTTAAACTCGACCTCGGCTGCTTTTGCTCCACTGGGTGGGGCATAGAACTGGACTCCGGCCGTGATGGCACCAAATAGATCTGCCCCCAACGAGCTGATATCTACCAGCTTAGTAAGATCGGTCACCGGGCGAGGCTGGTCGGTTCGGGTCAGCATCTCCATCTGGACCTCGGATATCTCGGGCCTTTTAGCGAAATCAAAGGCTTTCTTGAGAATGGGAGGTCGAGGCATAAATCTGGCCACGAACTCCTCTTTTCTCGCCAAGATACCCCGGGAAACCACATAGGCCACCGTGAAGACAGCACCGTGCAGAAAGATGGAGATCAGTAATGACGCACTGGTTATTTTTCGTCCTCTTTTAATAGCTCCTCCCCCCTTTCTTGCCCTGTTTTAGTACCAAAGACCTACTCATTCTGTCTTTATCTCCTCTTCTATCTCTTCTTCCTCTGTAGGCTCTGTGGCAATCACATTGTCCACTATCCCTGCTTTCTTGGCGATATCCATCACCTTCACCACCACACCGTGGAAGGTTCTCTTATCCGCTTGTATAATTAAGGTTGTAGTCATATCCAGCTTTCGTCTGTTCTCCTCTATCATCTGCTTAAGGTTGTTAATTGTGACAGTGCGGTGGTTGAGCTTCATATTTCCGTCTTTGTCAATGACGATAAACAGGTTCTGTTGTTCAGGGGTAGTAGCCCTCTCAGCCTCTGGGAGTTTGACATCCAACCCTGGCGTCACCGAGAAAACCGCGGCCACCATAAAGAAGATCAACAGCAGGAACACACAATCTATCAGAGGAGTCATAGGAATCGCTTGTACTGCTTCCTCTTTCTGTCGTCTGTTATTCATCTGCTTTCACCTCCCATTTTCATTCTGCCCGAGGTTGGCTTCTCAACACAGCATCCACAAAGGTAAAGGCATAGGGCTCAACCTTAATCGTCTTCCTATCAGCGTTACCTCTATAGATATAGAAGAACACTGTAGCGAAAAGGGCTATTACCAACTCAGTAGCCGTTGTATGCAGTGCCATTGAGATACCACTGGCTACAATCGTTGGGTCTCCTAACACCCCTGCCTTAGCTATTGCCCCAAAGGACTTAATCATTCCATGGATAGTTCCCAGGAGTCCCAAAAGTGTTGCCCCTCCTGTCATAAACTCTAACACTCCCAGGTTCCTTCTCAGATAATCCCTGGCTGCGCTGAAACTTATATCCTGGAGTTCGCTTCTTTTCTCCTCAATAGACCTTTCAGCTTCAGCTATATGACTGTAGCGTTCATAGGCAACCCCAAGGGTTTCACCAACAAGTCCTCCTGTCTTATCCAGAAAAGCAGTAACCTCTTCTGAACCGGCTCCGTTCTCTACCATTGAGACCGCCTGTTGGATAATATCCCTCAGCTTCTCCTCTCTCCTGACCTTAAGGTGGGTAATTGCTCGCTCTACAACAAACGCCACACTGAGGATCGAGCAAAGCAGCAACGGATACATAAACGCTCCACCTTCTAAGAAGAACCTAATCATCTCCTCTTCCCTCCTTACCTTTATAAGTTAAAGGGTTTTGAAACTCTGCTACAGGGCACTGAATGTTGCCAACTGTATCAAAGTGCAGTCTTCAACACCTCTAAGTGGCTTTTGCAGAACTCGACCTGTGCAGAATACTTGAGATCACTCCCGTATCTGGTTATCACCTCGCTGTATTTCTCTCTTGCCCGGTCAAAATCCTCTTTAGCTTCGTAGGCAGCCCCCATATTGACCAAAGCACTGATTGCATATTCACTCTCGGGGAACCGGACCATAACGCTGTCAAAAACTGCTATTGATTTTTCATAATTCCCCTCATCAAACAATAGTTCTCCCCGATGATAGACATTGTAGGCGTTTATCTCGGCAAGGTTCTCCAACAGGTAGCTGGCCCGAGCTACCTTTTCGTGGTCGGGGAAAAGCTCGAGAAACCTCTTATACTCAATAGTCGCTTGCTCATAATTCTCAATACTATAGAAATAATCACCTATACTGAACTGGCTGTTAGGAGCAAAAACTGTATCCCTGAACTTGGCTACAATTTCCCTGAATGTGGGCACTGCTTCATCTTTTCTATCTAAATAGATCAAACACCAGGCCTTGGAATACAGGGCATCATCGACATATTCACATTGTGGATATTCCTTCAGTACCCGGTCAAAAACAGCCATTGCGTTTTCATAGACTTTTTTGTTAAACAGAGATTCTCCCTGTCTATACCGACTCTCAACAGCAAACTCACTGGTGGGATATCTATCAGCCAGGGATTTGAAGACATCGGCTGCTCCTTCCCACTCGCCTTTTCGATAAAATCCCCAGGCAGCATAATAATAGGCAGCAGGGGCAGCGGGATCCTCGGGATACAACTCATAGAACCGGGTAAACGCCTCCACACTCCCGTCGATAGTTTCAATCGTCCCCAGCTGATGGTAAGACAATCCGATTTGAAACAGTGCGTTAGAAGCAATCAAGGTTTCCGGGTATTTGTCCGTTACTATTCGAAACTGTTCAATAGCCTTCTGAAAATACTTGGCATCAAAATAGCACTTGGCCTGAATATAGTAAGCAGAGGCTATACCCTCAGGGGTCTCCCCTATCTGGATTACTTTCTCGGCGGCGCTAATGCACTGGTCGTAGAGTTTAAGCTTGTAGTACACATTGGCCAGCCGGGTTAGAATCAAAGCCCTC
>JAUWEO010000038.1 GCA_030608245.1 Candidatus Latescibacterota bacterium | reverse complement strand
GAGGAACCCGAGGTCTGGGCCACTCTGACGGAACGGGATTCCTACATCTACCGTGATGACAACGACTTTGAGGTGTTCATTGATCCCAATGGGGATGAGCTGGAGTACTACGAGTTGGAGATGAACGCGTTGAACACCGTCTGGGACCTGTTCCTGAACAAACCGTACGATGACGGCGGTCAGGCGGACCACTCGTGGGACATCGAGGGACTGAAGACCGCTGTTCACGTCAACGGTACGCTCAACCATCCTGGGGACGTGGACGAGAGCTGGTCGGTGGAGATCGCCTTTCCATGGGAAGTACTGGCTGAATACGCCCATAAGGCGACACCTCCGGAGAGCGGCGACGTATGGCGAGTGCAGTTCTGTAGGGTAGAGTATCGCGTGGACGTGGTGGATGGAAAATATCAGATACGACCGGGGAATCGCAGGGACTGGCTTTGGGCACCCCAGCGCACATGGGTCCACGACCCCGAGGATTGGGGCTACGTGTATTTCTCAACGGATCAGGAGGACATAATGCCTGTAGTATCAGCCACGACAAGACTCGCTGCCACGGTCGGCCAGCCCACGCCTCTCGAGTTCACGGTAGTGCTGGCTGGGTCCCTGGAGGTATTCCCGCAGATGCGCGTGGATCTCTCCCCTATCGGTCTCAGTTCAACCTTTCCTCTGCAACATCAAGGAGGAGGACAATACACGGCCAGCACCACCATAACGCTGCTCCAGACAGGCCGGTACTGTCTTCAAATGATGGTGGAGACCGCGGAGGGTGGCGACTGGTATCGCTTATTCACAGTCACGCTGGATGTGTATCCCAAAGGGGATATGATCATCTACGAGGAAGGGCCAGGTGACGGCTGGACGGTCGAAGCATATAAGGCAGTGTTTGATCTCCAAGCCACGGACTGTGTCCATAGTGGAAGCACCTCCCATGCCATCACCCCCCAGCAATGGGGGAATGTCAAATATCTCTTTGAAGATCCGGAGGGTTTCTCCCCCTCTGGATATACTCACTTAGAGTTCTACATCCATCCGGGCGTCGCTCGGATACCGGAAATTATGGTGTTAGTGAGGCCTGGTGTTATCGGGGTAAGGTTAACTAACTTAGGGATTGACTTTGAGCGAAGGGAATGGCAACAGGTGCAGATTCCACTCGCTGAGATATCCGGTGATGTGATATCAAGCATCAGTCTATTTCTGCCTACAGAAGTGGAAGGCAGCTTCTACATTGATGATATGAGGTTGGTGGCTGAGAAGGTGGACATACCCGCAGCAGTGGAGGAGATAACCGCGGCAACAGCCGTGCCGTTAGGATACGCACTTGCTCAGAACTATCCTAACCCCTTCAACTCGCAGACCATGATTCGGTATGATCTGCTCGAAGCAGGGGAAGTCCGGCTATCCCTATATAATCTGTGCGGGCAGTTGATTCGGACGCTTGTGGAGGGTCACCGACCCGCCGGTACCTACTCCGTGGTATGGGACGGGCAAAACAACACCGGTCGAGATGTGGCCAGCGGGGTCTATCTATACCGCATAAAGACCGATGCAGGCACTATTACAAGAAAAATGTTGGTGTTGCGATAATTTAGAATGAACAGATGTTCAGTGACAAAAGCCGTCGGGAAAAGCTATACTCCGGCGGCTTTTATTTAGGAAGAAAAAGTGCTTGCATATCTGTGAATTTTTAAGTATCTTTGGCGTAGAGTCTTATCGTTTAGTCACCTGGAACTTTTCCTTTGGAGTGAAAATCACACTCTTTTTAACGAGGCACAAAGATGAGAATAATCAAACAAGTTCAACAGATGCAGAAATTGGCAAAGCAAACCAGAACCAAGGGTCTTAAGATCGGGTTAATCCCCACTATGGGTTTTCTTCACGAGGGGCATCTGAGTCTTATCCGTCTGGCCAGGAAAGAGGCCGATTTCATCGTGGTCAGCATCTTTGTCAATCCCACCCAATTCGGCCCAGGCGAAGATTACCAGGCTTATCCCCGAGACCTCCAGCGAGACTGCCGGTTAATCGGACAGAACGGAGGCGATGTGGTCTTTGTGCCTTCCTCAGAAGAAATCTACCCTGAGGGCTATTGCACCTTTGTGGAGCTGGAAGGGATAACCAGAAAGCTCTGTGGAGCCTTCCGGCCCACTCACTTCCGAGGGGTGGCCACAGTGGTGACCAAGCTGTTTTACATCGTCAAGCCTCATTTTGCAGTGTTTGGACAAAAAGACGCCCAGCAAGCGATCGTGATCAAGCGCTTGGTGAAGGACCTGAACTTCGGGATAAAAATCATAGTTGCTCCCACTGTTAGAGAATCGGACGGGCTGGCAATGAGCTCTCGAAACCTCTATCTTTCAGAACAAGAGAGAGAGGATGCCTCTGTGCTTTACAAGTCCTTGCAAGGGGCAAAAAGTATGGTCGAGGCAGGGGAACGCAGTGCCAGCAGGATCATCGTCACAATGGAGAAGATGATCTCTGAGAAACCGACCGCTCAGATTGACTACATTGCTGCAGTTGATGACCAACAGCTTGAGCCCTTAGAACAGCTTTCCGGTGAAGTGCTGATAGCTGTGGCGGTTAGATTCGGCCGGGCAAGGCTGATTGACAACATAATCCTCTCTGTGTGAGAAGAATACTTGACTCGTAAACGCTCATGCCGACGGGGTCGGCACCACAAAGGATGAAAACAGCGTCCAGAACCTCCCGCAGGTTTGGAACCTGCGGGAGGTTGGTATCATTTTCGGAGTGAAATCCAAAATCTGCCACAGAGACACAGAGATCACGGAGAAAAGCAAATATATAATTATCTGATTATTTGATAGATGTCTTCTTTTTGCGGTGAAATAATTATCGGGGACTTTTTACGCCTGGTGCGGCGGGGAGCCTTTCTTCCGGCGGCTTTTACATGCGTTTGGTATATTATACGAGGTGATGGGAGATGAAGAACAGGGAACTTGCTGAGATCTTCGGGAAGATGGCCGGCATTCTGGAGTTCAAAGGTGAAAATCCGTTCAAGGTGAATGCCTACCGAAAGGCCAGCCGGGTGATAGGGGAACTTGGGGATGACATTGAGGCAATCTATAACCAGAACGGATTGATGAACATCCCCGGCATTGGCAGCGGGATTGCCAAGAAGATAGAGGAGTATCTCACCACCGGCAGGATGTCAAAGTACGAACAGGCAGCTCAGGGAGTACCAGAGGGATTGATGGAACTTATGGCCATTCAGAGTATGGGATCCAAGACCCTGACCCTTTTGTACGACAGGCTGGGGGTAGAGAGCTTCGACGACCTGAAGAGGGTAACTGAAGATGGGAGTATGGAAATTCTGCCCGGTCTGGGGGCCAAAAAGGTGGAGAATATCAAACGGGGGATTAAGCTCTATGCCGCCAGCAGAGGCAGAATCCCTCTGGGGATAGCCCTGCCCATTGTAGAGGGGATAATTGCCCAACTGAAACAGACCAAGCAGATATTCCAGATATCCGCAGCCGGAAGCCTACGCCGGATGCGAGAGAACATCGGCGACATCGACATCCTCACCACGGGGGGTGAAGGTGGAGAGATAATCCAGAAGTTCACCCAACTGCCTCAGGTCACCCAGGTTCTGGCCGCCGGGGATACCAAAGGCAGTGTGATCCTCGAGGGGAAGACACAGGCTGACCTGCGAGTAGTCAGCCCGGATTGTTTCGGCTCAGCACTGCAATACTTCACCGGGTCTAAGGCCCATAACATCCACTTGCGGGAGATTGCCAAAAACAGAGGGTTGAAGATAAGTGAATATGGGGTGTTCAGGGATGAGAAACGGCTGGGAGGCGAGAGAGAAGAGGATATCTACTCTGTCCTGGGACTTTCCTGGATATCGCCGGAGATGCGGGAAGACCGGGGCGAGATCGAGGCTGCCATCGCCAGCACCCTGCCGGAGTTGGTGAAGCCAGAAGAGATCCGCGGCGATCTCCATGTGCACTCCCAACACAGCGACGGTGCCGCGACCATCGAACAGATAGCCCTCAAGGCCAGAGAGCTGGGCCACGAGTACATAGCTATCTGTGACCATTCCCAATCGGCCCGGTACGCAGGCGGTATCTCGGAAGACGAACTCTTAGAAGAGATCAGAGAGATCGAAGGGCTCAATCAAAGGCTCGATGGCATCCGTATCCTGTCAGGCACTGAAGTGGACATCAGAGCAGACGGCAGCTTAGATTACCCGGATGAGCTCTTAAACAAGTTGGACATAGTGGTGGCGGCCGTACACTCCGGGTTTAAGAAAAATGTGACCGTGAGAATGATCAAGGCTATGGAGAACCCCAATGTGGACGTCATCGCCCACCCCACCGGCCGGCTCATCTCTTCCCGAGAGGGCTATGAGCTGGATGTCGACCGGATTATGGCCAGGGCAGCAGAGACCCACACCGCCCTGGAGATAAATTCCTACTACGATAGACTTGATCTTTCGGACATCAACTGCATGAAGGCAAAGGAGATGGGAGCGAAGCTTTCCATCGGCACCGATGCCCACCACGTAGATCAGCTCTGGGCGATTAGGCTGGGTGTTGCTGTAGCCAGACGGGGCTGGTTGGAGAAGCAGAACCTGCTGAACGCCCTTTCTCTCCAGCAACTGCTGGAGTTTCTCCAGAGACCCAAGCCCAAAAGGGGTTGATCTTTATATGTCAGACCTCGAAAACACCGAATGAACACCGAAACAGAGAATTAAAATCGGTTACCGGAGCGCGAATATGAAAATCCGGAACCTGTCTCTGACAAGGAATTTCCTTGACATTCCCCATACTACCAGTTAAATTATTCACTGAATTTTGGCAAATTTCGGAAAAAGGGTATCATGTCGAGTTTGAAATTTATGCTTTCTCTGTGCCGTGGTTAGTTGAGAGATGACTTCTAAGATATCGACGATCACTCCTCGTTCAATTGATCGGATAAAGGGCAACCCTTCTTGAGGTATTGATCTGCTTGGTGACTAATCGAAGATGAGGGAAATCAAATAATTGTGTAGCTGAGCCACTTATCAAGGGAGGCACAGTTAGAAAGGATATGCATAATTGGCACCGGCTATGCGGGTCTGCTGACCGGGGCCTGTCTGGCTGATTTCGGTAATGTAGTCGCTTGTACTGGCACCGATCAGGAAAGGGAAAAGCTATGATTGAAGGAGTGGAAATTAAGAAACTCAAGGCCATTCCCGATGAACGGGGCAGATTGATGGAAATACTGCGCAGCGACGACGAGATTTTCCAGAAATTCGGCCAGGTGTATATGACCACCACCTATCCTGGAGTGATAAAGGCCTGGCATTACCACAAAATACAGACAGATAGCGTCGTTGTGCTTAAGGGAGTGCTCAAACTCGCCCTCTACGACCCCAGAGAGGGCTCTTCCACCCAGGGAAAGGTGGGTGAGTTCTTCATCGGAGAACATAATCCCCTGCTGATTCAGATCCCTTCCCAGGTCTACCACGGGTGGAAGTGCGTCAGCCAACAGGAGGCCATTGTGGTTAACTGCCCCACTGAGCCCTACAACTACAAAGACCCTGATGAGTATCGGCTTCCCTTTGATACCGACCAGATCCCCTACGATTGGGCAATCAAGATGGGATAGGAAAAAAGTGTGAAGTGGGAAGTGCGAAATGCGAACTGGAATAATCAGGGGAGACTATACCTTGTTTCTCTATGGCCTTGGCGTTGAATTGCGAAATCAACCAGAATCTCGAAAGTAACAGGAGAATCGTATCTTGAGTAAACTTCTCATCACCGGCGGGGCGGGTTTTATCGGCTCCAACTTTGTGCGTTACATCTTGAACAAGTATTCCGACTACCAGGTGGTTGTCTATGACAAACTGACCTATGCTGGTCGCCTGGAGAACCTCGAGAACGTGGCTGATAACCCTCGCTACACCTTTGTCCAGGGGGATATCTGCGACGCCGGCTTGGTAGATAAGGTTATTCAGAAACACCGGATCGAGGCTGTGATCAATTTCGCGGCGGAGACCCATGTGGACAGGTCTATTCTGAATCCCGGCAGCTTCATCCAGACCGATGTTTATGGCACCTATGTACTTTTGGAGGCAGTGCGCAAGTTCGGCATCGGGCGGTATGTGCAGGTGGGCACCGACGAAGTCTACGGGAGTTGCTCCCAAGGGTCTTTCTCCGAAGTGGATCGCCTTGGTCCCAGCAGTCCCTATTCTGCCAGCAAGGCAGGGGCAGATCTTCTGGTCCTCTCCTATTTTGTCACCTGGGGACTGCCGGTGGTGGTGACCCGCAGCTCAAATAATTTCGGACCTTTTCAGTATCCGGAGAAACTGATCCCCTTGTTTATCACCAATGCTATTGACGGCCAGCCACTGCCCCTCTATGGGGATGGGTTGAATGTCAGGGATTGGCTCTATGTGTTCGACAACTGCGAGGCCATAGATCTGGTGCTGCATCAGGGGCAGGCAGGGGAGATTTACAACATTGGTGCAGACCAGGAGTGCACAAATCTGGAGGTCACAGAGCTGATTCTCAAGACCTTAAATAGACCTCGTTCGCTCATTCGGTTTGTGAAAGATCGACCTGGACACGACCGGCGTTACTCTTTGAATTGCTCTAAAATCAGGTCACTGGACTGGCGGCCGCAGCACAGATTTGAAACAGCCCTGGCAGAAACCGTCCGCTGGTACCAGGATAACCAGGATTGGTGGCGTAAGATAAAGAGCGGGGAGTTCCGCCGATACTATGAGGAACAGTATGGCAAAGCATTGACCGGCACTGCCGAAATTCCTGGTAAAAAAGGAAAAGAGAAAAAACCACAGAGGCGAAGGGGAATAAGCTGATTCTGATATTTTGTAGTTGATATATCTGTGGGTTCTTTGCGGCAGAAAATACTGACAATAGCCACTAAGGGAAAGGGAGAGAGGATGATAAAGATCGGCCAGATTGGCGTAGGGGCTTGGGGCAAGAATTTGCTGCGAAATTTCGCTACCCTCACGGATTGCCAGGTAATAGCTTGCTCAGACCTCGATTCAGACACCTTAGAGAAGGTGGAACACACTTATCCTCAGATCAGGGTTTCTCCAAACCCCTCAGAGGTGATTGAGAACCAAGAGGTCCAAGCACTGGTCATTGCCACTCCTGCCCCTACACACTATGAATTGACCAAGCAGGCTTTACAAGCTGGGAAAGATGTACTTGTGGAAAAGCCTCTCTCCCTTAGCATAAAAGATGCTGAAGGTCTTGTAGATATAGCAGAACGAAAGGGAAGAGTCCTCATGGTTGGGCATTTAATGGAATACCACCCAGCTTTGGGGCAACTGAAACAGTGTATCGATGAAGGTCAATTAGGAGAAGTTTATTATATTTATTCTACTCGAGTTAACTGAGGCAAAATCCGTAAGGATGAAAACGCCCTGTGGAGTTTTGCCCCCCATGATATTTCAGTTGTCCTATATCTTTTAGGAGAAGAACCTCACAGCGTGACTGCTGTGGGACAATACTACTTACAGCAGAAAATAGAAGATGTTGTCTTTTTGACCTTGCACTTTAAGGGCAAAACGATGGCCCATATTCATGTCAGCTGGCTGGATCCTCACAAGATCAGGAAACTAACTGTAGTAGGAAGCAAGAAGATGGCGGTGTTCGATGACACCCAAGCTGCAGAGATGATCCGGCTGTACGATAAAGGGGTAGACCAGGTTTTTGACTATGAGACCTACGGGGAGGCCTTAAGCTTAAGAATGGGGGATGTTCTAATTCCCAGAGTGAAGATGTCCGAGCCTCTGAGGATAGAATGTCAACATTTCTTGGATTGCATAGCAAAACGAATACCTCCTCGCAGCGACGGGCAGGACGGATTGCGGGTAGTACGGGTATTGGAGGCTGCCCAGCAGTCGATGCAGCAGGGGGGGGCACCTGTAGAGATATCCTGAAAAGTATAGGTTGACTTGATCGTATAGAAATTTCATTGATTCGTAAAAAGTCTCTTTTTTGTCATGCTTGTCGAAGCATCTGATAAGCTACTGTAATTCATCAACACATCAGATTCCTCACGGAGCCTGCCCTGAGCGAGATTCTTCAGTCGCTATGGCTTCCTTCAGAATCACAAGCGGCGAAGGGTTCGGAATGACGGCCTTACTACTTTTTACGACCGGATCAAATTTCATTTTTGGCTAACTATAGTTTACTAAATAACAATGGGATGAGAAGACAATCGCATTAATTGAAGCAGGTTCAAAAAGCAGAGATCTATTTTGATTTGTCTAAATCTATGCAAGTGCTCTCTGTTGTTAGTCTGTCTAAATCTATCACACAAAACAGGAGGTGACTAAGAATGGGAAAGGCACTCAGAGCGATCTTGCTCTCAGTGATTATAGGGTTTGTGTTTTTTTCTGCCGCTTTTCCTCAGACTTTAGAACAGCTGCTGGAGGAGAGAAAGGCAGAGAAAGAGGCAGAGGCAGGCCCTCGAATCACCCCTCTGGGGATAAAGGAAGAGGAGAAACCCGAGATTCCACTGGGTATTCCGGTGACTCCGGAGAAGACAGCCTTCGACAGGAAGATAGACCCCAGCGAATATACCTTGGGCCCTGGAGACGAGTTCACCATCTATCTGTGGGGGCAGTTGGATACACCTACCACATTGACGGTGAACCCGGAGGGGAGACTGCTTGTCCCCTATGTTGGTCCCATGGAGATCTCCGGGATGGTCCTGGCCGAGGCTAAGGAGCTAATTATCCAAAGGGTGAAGGAACGTTATCCTGGTGTGGATGTCTCGGTTGAGTTGAGCAATCTGCGCAAATTCCGGCTTTTCATAGCCGGACAAATAACCAGACCGGGCAGTTATACTGCCTATGCTGTAGACCGGGCCTTTGACGTAATCGAAACTGCCGGAGGACTTACCAGCGAAAAGGCAGAAAGACCTGCCAGCCACGCCTCCAGAAGGAATATCAAGATATACCGGCAGAACGGTGAGATACTCACCATAGACCTGGACCGTTTTTTGAAACTTGGGGATCTAAAGGCCAACCCCTATGTGAAGATGGGAGATGTGATATACATCCCCTTCGGGAGAGAATCGGTTGCTATTCTGGGTCCGGTAAATGCCCCAGGGAATTACGAGTTCAAGTCCGGAGAAGGACTTAGGGACTTAATCGAACTGGCGGGCGGATTGCAGAGCAGTGCTCAGTTAACTGGAGTGGAGGTTATTAGATTCGAGGAGGATGGGAAAACAAGAAAATGTATATCCATCGACCTTCACTCGATATTGGAGGAAAAAGGAAACCCTGGAGAGCAATTCTCCTTAGAGCCTGACGACCAGATCTTCATCCGCCGGGTCCCCGAATGGCATATCAAAAGATTGACAAGACTCGATGGAGAAGTGAAATACCCTGGTCTATATGTAATTGAAGAGGGCAAAACTACCCTGAGCCAGATAATTGAAAAAGCCGGTGGGTTTACGGAAGATGCCCTTTTAGATAAAGCAGAGGTCATCCGGTGGGAAGCCAGGGAAACTCCCGACCCCGAGTTCGAACGGCTTAGAATTATGGCCGCAGTTCAGGGAGGACTCCAGGAGATGACTCGCCAAGAATACGGATATTTCAAGATTAAGTCAAGAGAGAAGCGGGGAATCATGTCGGTGGATTTCCGGAGGCTATTTGTTGAAGGTGACCTGAGCGAAGACATAGTGTTAAAACACGGAGATTTGATAACTATTCCCAGAAGATGGGAGACAATAGCGGTGAGCGGACAGGTGAAACGCCCAGGCCTGATTCCCTATGAAGCTGGTAAAGGTCCTGATTTTTATATAGAACAAGCGGGGGGTTACTCCTGGAATGCCAACAAAGGTTGGACCAGGGTGATTAAAGGGAAAACGGGATTGTGGCTTAAGCCAAAGAAAGTTAAACGCCTGGAGCCCGGAGATGCTATATGCGTCCCTGAGAATCCCAGAAGGGACTGGTGGCAACTGGCGCGGGATACTTCTACTATCTTGGGACAATTGGCGACCTTTATCATCGTTGCCCAAGCCGTTACGGGACTATAATTCCGACGGCGTAGAGCATAGGGCGTAAAGCGCAGGGTAAAAGGCACGCACTTTATATTTTTAGCTTTACGCTCGACGTCTGACGATTTACTGGAGGTGAAAAGAGATGACAGGAAAAAATGAAGTTAATATCCTCGATTATATATATCTTATGGCGAGAAGGTGGAAACTGATCGTAATCAATCTGCTTATCATCTGTGCAGTGGCGGCGGTGATCAGCCTGCTTCTGCCCCAGTGGTACACGGGCACGGCGATGATTCTGCCCCCCAAGGAGAGAACAGATGAATTTGGCTTTGCCGGCGCCTTAGCTGAACTTCCTATCCCTGTGCTCAGGTTGGGGGAAAAAGGCAGCCCGGCCGATGTAGTCATGGGCATACTGAAGAGCCGTTCGGTGGCGGACTCGATGGTTAAGGAGTTCGATCTGAGAAAGCTATACAAGACAGATCGATGGGAAGAGGCGGTCAGTACCTTAGGGGAGAACACCACAGTGAGAAGAACAGATGAGGGGTTAATTGCTGTGAGTGTCCTGGATAAATCTCCAGT
>JAUWEO010000258.1 GCA_030608245.1 Candidatus Latescibacterota bacterium | reverse complement strand
TGCTTTCCTTCCCTGTTGGTTTTTTTCTGCCTCCACCAGAGTGCCGATTTTTTTCGCAGTGGCCCCAAGCAGGATTAGAGTCTTTACTCGAGCAGCAATTGTTTTTGCTAACTCTCCGAACTTCAAACCCTTATCTGACCCTCCCGCGATAAGGGTGATCTCTCCTGAAAAGCAGTCCAAGGCCGCCAAAGTAGATTCAGGAGTAGTAGCGATGGAATCGTTGTAGTATTTCACTCCGCCCAGCTCTCTGACAAACTCTAACCGGTGTTCCACGCCCTGGAAGGTGCGAAATGTCTCTCGAATGGCCTTTAGTGGAGCTTCTGCCAGCCAACTGGCTGCCGCTGAAACCAGGGCATTCTGCAGATTGTGTTTGCCTGGCAGAAGTAGTTCTTGTACCCCACAGATCTCGGCATCGTGGGTCCCTTGTCTTAGAACAATCTTCTCTCCTTGGACAAACACCCCTTGGTCAAGTCTCCTCTTCAGACTGAAGAACCACACCTTGCCCTGGCACTCTTTTTCCCAATCTCTCACAATGGGATCGTCGTAGTTCAGCACTGCTATATCTTCAGGTCCTTGGTAAACGATTATCTCTTTCTTGGCCTTAATGTAGTTTTTCATCGTCCGGTGGCGGTCAAGATGGTTAGGAGTGAGATTGGTTATTACCGCTATGTGTGGGCTTTTACCTACACTCCGGAGGTATTCTAACTGAAAGCTGGAAAGCTCCAACACCACCGGGGTATCAGGTTTAATCTGGCCAAGCCGCTCCAGGGGAGATCCTCCGATGTTTCCCCCCACCACGGTCTGGGAGTTGACTTTTTGGAGGATATCGCCGATTAAGGCGGTGGTAGTAGTCTTGCCATTAGTTCCGGTTATCCCGATTATAGGTGCAGAACAGAGGCGGAAAAAGAGGTTCATCTCTGTTTCAATCGGCACGTCGTTATCCCGGGCAACCTTCAAGAAAGGGGACTGTTGAGGCACAGCCGGGTTGACCACAATCAACTCTGCCTCCTGGAAATCTCTTCTATCGTGTCCACCCAGTTTTAGCGTTACTGGCAAGTTAACTAAGGCATCTATTGATTCCTGGAGGATCTCTCTATCCCGCAGATCAGTGACGGTGACTTCGGCTCCCTTGCTCACCAAGAACCTGGTGACACCCAACCCTCCCCCGAGAAGTCCCAATCCCATTATAGTAACTTTTTTACCCTCGAAGTTCATTTTGTTAGATTCCCTCTCACTTGTCCTACTAATGACTGATAGCCAATGCCTAATGACCAATTGGTCACTCTGAGAAAGAAACTCCCTCTTGTCTTCTCCTTTTCTTTATCAACTCCAACAGCTTTTTGTTGAACTCCTTGGCAGGATGATGGCCACTGACCCGCAAGAGATAATTAAGGGCAATTATTTCGGCAATTACGGTGATATTCTTACCTGGATAGATGGGAATAGTAACCTTTGGAATCTCTACGTCTAAGATGGAGACAACCTTGTCATCGATGCCTGTTCTCTCGTAGTCCATGTTTTCGTCCCAGTCTACCAGTTCTACTTCCACCTGGACTCTTTTTTGGAGACGGATCGCCCTGACTCCGAATACTTTCTCTACATCCACTATACCCACGCCTCGGATCTCGAGGTGATGGCGCAGGATATCATTGCCTTTGCCCATCAGAATGCCTTGGCTCCTGCGGCTGATGATCACTACATCATCGGCGACCAGGTGATGTCCCCGTTCCACCAGGTCTAAGGCAAGCTCGCTCTTGCCTATGGAGCTTCTGCCAGTGAACAGAAGGCCAACACCGTAGACATCCACCAAGGAACCGTGGAGAGTGAGGCGAGGGGCAAAGATATCGTCTAAGTAGAGGCTAAACAGATGAGTGAATTTAGTGGTGGCAAACCTCGGTTTGAACAGCGGGATAGCCTGTTGGTCGGCAAGCTCTGTCAATCCGCCCGGAATGGGATTGTTTCCGGTCACAATAATGCAGGGAAGGTCGAACTGGAAGATCATCCCCAGGGTCTCCCGTCTCTTTTTCTCTGGAAGCTCAGCCAGGTAGAGCATTTCGGTGTTGCCCAGCAGCTGAACTCGATCAAAAGTGTAAAGTTCCACGAATCCGGTTAAAGCCAGACCCGGGCGATGGATCTCAGCACTGGTGAACTTTCGATCCATCCCTCCCTGTCCGGCCACCAGTTCTAAAGCTAATCTTCGTCGATTCTGTTTGAAAAACGTCTCTACAGTGATTTCTCCCATCAAAGATCCCCCCCTTATGAGTTCCTTAACGCCCGGATATTCTCCGCCACATCGCCTGAGCCGAAGATAGCCGAGCCCGCCACTAAGATATCCACCCCCGCCTGTTTAGCCTTAGATGCGGTTTGGGTCCATATC
>JAUWEO010000210.1 GCA_030608245.1 Candidatus Latescibacterota bacterium | reverse complement strand
GTGGGGGAGAAAAGCCCCCGCCTACCCGATTAGATATTTGTATTCTTTTTTAAATAATCAGCATCTAATTTATCTTTTTTTCTGCCTGTGGATTCTTTATTTTTGATAAGATCTTCTTTTGAAAGAAATGGTATTTGGAGGGTTTCAACATCTATTAATTCTTTTGTTTTATAGGCTTCTTCAAAAACTATACCATCAATATGTGTGATTATATCAATACGACGAGGTACTACGCCTATTTGAAAAAAGATTCCTTTTTCCACAAATGTTTCTTCTCTAATATCAGACAGAGGTGCGCCGAATTCAGAAAGGGATTTATATAGTTTTTTTGAATTTTCGGCGGATGCTTCTACCCATATATCAAAATCCCCCGTGGCACGAGGGTAACCATACGCTCCCATGGCATATGCTCCAACAATGAGAAATTTCACCTCATTTTTTAATAAGATTTGTAACATTTCTTTGTAATCTTCGTTCAACATATGGCGACTTCCTTAATGACCATAATTCGGCCGTGAGTTCCCACATAAAAGAGATTCTCTCTGCGGGAGATATTCTTGCAAAACCTTCATCATTTTTCGATACTTTGCCAATATAGATTTTATTCCGATTTAGTTTCATATAATTATTATACCATACCGCTCCCTACGGATAGTCATAGTGAATCGAAATCTCGATAGGAGAATTCGTTTTAATTTGTTACAAATATAATAAACAAGGACAATTCTGTCAAGAGGAAACTGCAAAGTGTAAACGGTTGCTATGCGGGATATCGCTGGGATCGGTACTGAAAAATCAGAGCATTGTAGCTCCATTTCGCAATCTTCCTCTTGGTCACAGATAACCCTTGACAGCAAGCTAATAATCCAACATATTTACCTTTAACACCCATATTCCCCAAATACTGGCATATAATTTGCTCCTCTTCAGAGGTGAAACATGAGGCCTTATCAGGGAAAGATCAGAAATAAGCTGCTAATAACATTTGTTTCCTTTGTAATCGTGGCGGTTGGAGGCAGTGGCTGGTTTCTCTACTATTCCACCCGCAGAGCCTTAGAAAACCAATTGGGCAGTGAACTTGCTGCCATCGCTCAGATAGCGGCAAATCAGATCAGCGGCGAGCTGCTTCTCTCCCTTTCCCCTGGCGACGAACAGAACAGAACCTACGCCAATCTTCAGCGCAAGTTAAGTAGTATCAAAAACTCGACCGGGGCAAGAAGGCTTTACATTTTCGATCTCCGGAACCACAGCCTGCTGGACACCGACCCTGAAGTGGCCATCGGCAGAGAATACCCCCAGCTTCGATTCAATACCAGCGAACTTAAGAAAGTGTGGCAAGGAGAGCCTTCCTACTCCACTCTTTTTAAAGGGACCGATGGGTGCTTCTATCAATCAGGTTTTGCCCCTATCCAATTCGAGGGTAGGATTGTGGCTGCAGTGGGGATGGACCTCAGCGCCGGTTTTGTCCAGAACCTCCAGAGCTACCGGCGAACTATCTTCGGTTTCGGACTGCTTAGCATCCTTTTCTCAGTTGTTATTGGGTTTATTCTGGCTAAGACCATCACCAATCCGGTCAATCGGTTGGTAGAATCTGCCACCCAGATCGGCCAGGGGGATCTGAATAAACCAGTGGTGGTTAAATCCAGAGACGAGCTGGGCTATCTCGGCCAGGCTATGGATAAGATGAGAAAAAGCATCGTGGACAGGGACCGGCAACTGAAGACTATGTTGGCGGGAATAGCTCACGAGATAAGAAATCCATTGGGAGGCATTGAGCTGTTTGCCGGTCTGGCAGCCGAAGAGTTGGGAGAGAACAGCAGCGGCAAGGAACACATAAACAAGATCAGCAGGGAAGTGAGGAATTTAAACCGTATTATCGATGAGTTCTTGGCCTTTGCCCGTCCGCTAAATCCCCAGAAAAGGCCCGCTCTGCTGACGGATTTGATAGACGAAGCATCTTGCCTGGTATCCTCGGAACTTGAGGCAAAAGGCATCGTCTTCAAAAAAGAGCTTTGCGAAGACCGGATATATATTTATACCGATCCGGAACAGATCAAAAGGGCGCTGTTGAACCTGTTCAAAAATTCCATCCAGGCGATGGAACAGAACGGAAGTCTGATAGTGAAGGGCACAAGAAAGGGAAGACGGGTGAGCATAGAGGTTCAGGACACAGGGCCAGGTGTGCCTCAGGTGGATCTGGAGAAGATATTCGATCCCTTCTTCACCACCAAGGAACAAGGGGTAGGACTGGGCCTCTCTGTGGTTAAGAAGGTCGTGGAGGAGAACGGGGGCGAGATCTTCGTGGCTGCAAAACAGAATCAGGGGACTGTCTTCACTATTTTGCTGCCTGGATCAGAACCCCAGGCAGGATAAGGGGAGTTCACCACGGAACTATCATAGCGCAGTGGAACCGCAACCCAAGAAACTAACCGCGGATTACGCGGATTTCACGGATTCCAAAACAAGAACCTTGTCAAAAAAACAACGTTTCACGGGTTTGTAGTACAGGAAAAGATTGGAAATGGGCGAGGAATTCGTTGATAAAAGACATCCGTGTAGTTCCGTGAGATTCCGTGGTGAATTGTTAAAGGATGAGCATTATGAGTAAAATTGTGGTAATCGAAGATAATGAGACGATGCGAGAAGGAATCACGCAAACCCTGACCAGAATGGGGCATCGGGTGGCCGCTTTCTGTGTAGGAGGACCAGGGGTGGAAGAATGCCGGCGCGAGCCGGTTGATTTAGTTATCACCGATTACAAAATGCATCCTCTGGATGGAATGCAGGTGCTGGAAAATATCAAGCAGCTAAATAAAGAGATAGATGTAATCTTGATCACCGCCTACGGGACCATAGAGCTGGCGGTGGAGTCTATGAAGAGGGGAGCAGCGGATTTCCTCACCAAGCCCTTCTCTCCCGAGGAACTTAAGATCAGAGTAAATAAAGTACTGGGATTCAGAGAGGTCAGACAAGAGAGTCAGAGGTTAAACGAAGAAAACCGCTATCTGCGCCAACAGATCGACATCCAGTACAACTTTGGAGAGATCGTAGGGGAGTCTCCCCCAATGGTTGAGCTGTTCGAGAAGATCAAAAAGGTAGCGCCTGCGGACTCCTCGGTGTTGATCTATGGTGAAAGCGGCACGGGCAAGGAACTGGTGGCCAGGGCAATCCACTCTCAAAGCCGAAGAAAGGACGGGCCGTTTGTGAAGGTAAACTGTGGTGCCTTGGCAGAAGGGGTGCTGGAGAGCGAACTCTTCGGCCATGAAAAAGGGGCTTTCACCGGTGCCATCAGAAAAAAAAGGGGGAAATTTGAGCTGGCTCAC
>JAUWEO010000091.1 GCA_030608245.1 Candidatus Latescibacterota bacterium | reverse complement strand
ACATAGTGGCAGTCAGTGATACTAAGGGAGGCATAATCAACAAGACAGGACTTGACCCTCAGGTAGTTTACGAACATAAAGTTCAGACTGGCAGTGTTGTTAATTTTCCCGGCAGCAAATCTATCTCCAACCAAGAGATTTTAGAGCTCCCAGTGGATATACTCTGGCCTGCTGCCTTGGAAGGCGTCATAACAGAAGAAAACGCCCCTGGTGTAAAAGCAAAGATTGTTGCTGAGGCAGCTAATGGTCCCACCACCCCGGAGGCAGATGAGATCCTTTACAAAAACGGTGTCCATGTAATACCTGATTTTCTCTGCAATGCCGGAGGCGTGACTGTTTCATATTTTGAGATGGTGCAGAACATGTATATGTATTACTGGGATGAGGATGATGTGCATCGTCAACTGGACAAGAAGATGACTGCCGCCTATCATTCGGTATTAGACTGTTCTCGCAAGTACAGGATAAACACACGACAAGCAGCCTATGTGGTAGCGGTTCAGCGAGTAACTAAAGCGATGAAACTTCGCGGCTGGGTGTAAGAACTGCATGAAGGCGGGGAAGTCGCGGCAAATGGAGACATCACGTTGGGGAGTCCTAATAATAGACATCTTGAAGCACTCTTGAACATAGCCAAGGCGATTACATCCGACCTTTATATTGATGATATTCTGCGGCTTATCGTCACCATCACCGCAGAGGTGATGAACTCCAAGATCTGTTCGCTGATGTTGTTAGATGAAAAGAAACAGGAGCTGGTTATTCGTGCCACCCAGTCCGTCAGTCAGGAGTATAATAGAAAACCCAATATTAAACTTGGTCAAGGAATAGCCGGACGAGTGGCCAAGGAGAATTCTCCTGTGGTGGTAGCGGATGTGAAGAAGGATGAGCGTTATATAAATCGAGGCATAGCCGAAAAAGAAGGCCTGTGTTCCCTTCTATCTGTCCCGTTATGTGTCAAAGGTAGGGTGATTGGGGTCTTGAATAGCTATACCTCAACACCTCATAGGTTTACCGATAGAGAGACAAAAATCTTGACCACGGTGGCCAATCAAGCGACGATCGTGATAGAAAATGCAGAACTGATGGTTCAGTCAAGAGTCATCAGAGAAGAGTTGGAAACCCGTAAATATGTGGACCGAGCCAAGGGGATATTGATGAAACAGAGGAGGTGTTCCGAGCAGGAAGCATTTCGCTATATTCAAAAGGCGAGCATGGATAATCGCAAGACAATGAGAGAGATAGCTGAGGCGATAATTATCACCTCAGAACTCGGCCAAAAAATATAGCAAAGAATATCAAAAAAAAACTTGACAAGAGATCAACATTCGATTATATTGCGCAAAGTGGGGATATAAAGGCGTATCCTCAGAGTGTTGGGCAAAGGAGCCCTTTACCGATGTTTAAGGTGAAGGGTTTTTATTATGGAAGGATAAAGGCGTCCTTCTGGGCAATGATGCCAGAGAGGGATGCCTTTTTTGTTGCCATAATTGAGGCAAACAGAAGGTTCATATCCAAAAATGGAAGAGGGGACATGGCAGAAAGCACAGAAATAGATGCTCTCTTAGCGATAAGCGAGGCGATATTGTTGATCTCCCAGTTGTAGGGAGAAGAAAAAGCGACCACAAACTGAAAACTTTTAAACCATAGAAGAAGGAGGTTACAGAAAGATGTCCTTTAGTAAACCAAATGCAAGTTCAGCCACCTTGACCAGAAATAGAGTGGAACCCTCGCCGTTTTCTGGAATTTGTGTTACCTGTCTGGACGGTTGTCCCGGGTTTTGCGAGGTGGGCAAATCCGCTCTGAGAGGCAGAGAGATGCTTTATCCTCAACCTTTTGGAAAAATCACCGCCGGAGCCCAAAAGGATTACCCGGTAGATTTCTCGCATTTCAATATCCAGGGCACCTGTGTAGGAGCCGTGGGGGTCAAGGCCGATCCGGATGAGGCAGTATTCCCAGCAGTTGATGTCTCCACTGAAGTGGGTGCCCAGAATAAGATGAAGCTGAACGTTCCTTGTTTCACTGGGGCACTGGGTTCAACTGACATAGCCAGAATCCACTGGGATGCAATGGCCATCGGGGCAGCTATCTGTGGAACTATAGTAGTTGCTGGAGAAAACATCTGCGCGATGGATCCTCAGAGCGAGATCAAAAACGGCCGTGTGGTCAGATCACCGGAGCTGAAGAGAAGGGTCAAAAGTTTTAAGGATTGGTACACCGGTTCTGGTGGAGTGATAGTGCAGTTAAATGTCGAAGATACACGCCTGGGAGTGGCCGAGTATGCCATAGAGAAACTGGGAGTAGAAGCAATTGAGCTCAAGTGGGGACAAGGAGCCAAGAATATCGGTGGAGAGGTGAAGTTGTCCTCCCTGCAAAGGGCTCAGGAGCTCAAAAAGAAGGGATACATAGTGCTCCCTGATCCCGAGGACCCCGTGGTACAAAAGGCCTTCCAGGCGAAGGATTTCAAAGAGTTCGAGCGTCACTCCCGACTGGGTATGGTCGAAGAGCAAGGTTTCTGCCAAGAGGTGGAAAGAGTGCGAGCGTTGGGGGCTAAATATGTGACACTGAAGACAGGCTCTTATCGCCCAGTGGACCTGGCTCGGGCAGTGAAATTTGCCTCCAATGCCCAGATAGATCTGTTGACTGTAGATGGATCCGGCGGCGGAACGGGAATGAGTCCCTGGCGGATGATGAACGAATGGGGTATCCCTACCATCTACTTGGAATGTTTGTTGTACAACTACTTGAAGAGGTTGGAACAAAAGGGGGCCTTTATCCCCAGTTGTGCTGTAGCCGGTGGTATTTCCTTAGAAGACCAGATATTCAAAGCCCTTACCCTGGCAGCTCCATACATCAAAACTGTTTGTATGGGAAGGGCTACTATGACCGCAGCAATGGTGGGCAATGCCATTGGCCAGTCCATCCAAAAAGGCAGAATTCCGCCGGAGGTTAAAAAATACGGCGACAATATCGAACAGGTATTTGCG
Organism: Candidatus Latescibacterota bacterium; assembly: GCA_030608245.1. Classification (GTDB taxonomy): domain Bacteria; phylum Latescibacterota; class MVCY01; order MVCY01; family MVCY01; genus MVCY01. Next base: position 4,155 of record JAUWEO010000091.1, on the reverse strand, counting down.
GGAGCAGCCAGGCTAAAAGATAGATATGGCAAGGATTTTTCCCGGATCCCCGCCGGCGCTATAGGGATGTATACCTTCTACGAGCGTCTGACTACCGGGTTGCAGCAACTTATGGCTGGAGCCAGAAAGTTCGCTCTGCGATATCTTAGTCGGGATGACCTATTTGCCCTGACCCGCGAGGCAGCCGGAGTTTCTGGAATTCCTTATGTGATGGATGCGGATAGAGATGAAGTAGATCGGATCCTCAACTGAGAGAGGGTGATGAGCTATGCAGCGAAAAGGGCTGTGCTTAAACTGTGTAAATGATGAGACCTGCACCTTCCCGCGCAGGTTTCCTGTAGTGAACTGCCAGGAATACGAGTGTGTTAATGACCAAACTCCCCGTGAACTTGCCCAGCGCAAAATGATGCGATTGGACGAGGAGCCAACTGTGTGGGAATAACCGCTCGATTAGAGCCAATAGTTGGGATCAGTGTCGCTTTTGGGTTACCAGAAGATAGCACTATAGAGAGGGGAGATGAACCAAAAGAGCTCGACTGAAAGACTCCTACAGCAAAAAGAGCAGGAGATCGATCTTCTACAGCAGATTGTCCAGACTATCGGGTCCTCTTCGAGCCTGCAGGAGATTCTGAACCGGATTTGCGAGATTGTGGTCAAGGTGACCAGAGCGGATGCGGGATTTATCTATCTATCAGTGAATGAAGAGGAACAAGCCCTTGTCTTGCGAGCAAAAGGAGTTTTAGTGAAAGAGCATAGAATTTTCGAGCCAGAGGTCTTCAAGTTAATCCAGCGGCAGAGCATGAATACCAGGAAATCGATGCGGGAGATCGCCGAAGCGATAATCTTAGCCTCGGAGATAAACCAGGGAAGGCGTGTGTTGTAGGAATACTAAAGAAAGTGCGAAGTGGGAAATGCGAAGTTATGGGAGGTCAATGAAGGTCCCACATCTATAGGGAGGTAGATCTGATTTAGAAATCGATCGAGGAATGTGAGCAGGTCTATTTGGATTGGTTGAAATAATTGTATACGTGAGCAAAAACATAGGAGGGAGACATGAACAACGAAAACAGAAAAGAGGAGATCCTGAAGCTTGTGAAAGAGAAGGATGTAAAGTTCATCAGATTATGGTTTACAGACATCTTGGGGCAGGTCAAAAATTTTGCTATCACCGATGCCGAGTTAGAAGGAGCATTGGAAAATGGGATGGGGTTTGACGGTTCTTCAATCACGGGATATCAGGATATCGAAGAGAGCGATATGGTTGCTATGCCCGACCCGAACACGTTTCGAATACTTCCCTGGAGACCACAGGAGAAAGCGGTTGGGCGGATGATCTGCGATATCCTCACTCCGGAAAGAAACCCTTACGTAGGAGACCCGAGATATGCACTGAAAAGGGCATTAGAACACATGAAGAGAATGGGTTTCGACCATTACTATGTTGGGCCTGAGTTGGAATATTTCTATTTCAGGAATGATCAGATTACAGAGGTATTAGACAAAGGGGGTTATTTCGACTTGACTTCTCTTGATGTTGCCAGTGATCTCAGACGGGATACAGTTCTCACGTTGGAATCGATGGGTATTCCTATTGAGTACTCTCACCATGAGGTTGGGCCGAGTCAGCATGAGATTGATATGAGATACACAGATGCCCTTCAAATGGCTGATAATGTTATTACCTATAGAGTTACAGTTAAAGAAGTAGCTCGAAAGCATGGGGTTTATGCCACTTTCATGCCGAAACCTCTATTTGGGGAGAATGGAAGTGGCATGCATGTCCATCAGTCACTTTTCAAGGGGGATGAAAATGCCTTCTTTTCCCAAGATGATGGATATTATCTGAGCAGTGTAGCGAAGAAATTCATCGCTGGTCAATTGAAATATGCCCGGGAGCTGAGTGCGATATTTGCCCAATGGGTTAATTCTTACAAAAGGCTCGTTCCTGGATACGAAGCACCTGTTTATATCGCTTGGTCTAAAAGAAATAGATCAGCTCTGATTAGAGTGCCTGAATATCATCCGGGCAAAGAACAGGCAACCAGAGCAGAGCTTCGTTGTCCGGACCCAGCCTGTAATCCGTACCTCACATTTGCGGTAATGCTTAACGCCGGGCTGGAAGGAATAGAAAAAGGATATGCGCTATCAGAACCGATGGAGGGAAATCTTTACGATTTGTCTGATGAAGAGAGAGGAAAATTGGGGATAAAATCTCTGCCCGACAGTCTGGGAGAAGCAATTACCATTACTGAACAGAGCGAACTTGTTAAGAAGACGTTGGGTGAACACATATTCAGCAGATTTGTTACCTTGAAAAAGAAGGAATGGGAAGAATATCGCATCCGACTGACTAAATACGAGTTGGACAACTTGCTTCCTATTTTATAGATTCTGTCGAAAAACTACTGGATACAACCTTCAGGCTGCTTGATTCCACGAGAGCAGATTCTACCCAGATTCGGAATCTTCACCACCTGGCGTAAAGATAACCCCATTGGCCTTTGGTGAGGACAGAAGGTTTCCCATTACTAATAAATACACGGAGTTTGGATGATGCGGCGTCCACGGGAGAAGGAGATAAGCGGCTGCGCTGTTGCGGGAATAATGAACCAGGCAGGCTGGAAATTCGACGGCAGCGTGATAATCAAGGCTATGTCGGCAATGCGGGAGCGTTCCAATGGCCTGGGGGCTGGATTTGCTGCTTACGGAATATATCCTCAGCATCCCGATTGCTACGCCTTTCATTTGATATTTGAGAACGAGCGGGCCAAAGAACAGACCGAGGAATATCTGCAGAAAAATTGTACAATCGAAAAAGATGAACCTATACCAACTCGGTACTCAGAGCAGATAAAATACCCTCCTGGCCTCTGGCGTTACTTTCTCGAAATCAGAGATGAGAAACTCAAAGAGTCTCCTGGCATAAATGAAGAAGATTTTATAGTAAGAATGGTAATGTACATCAACACTTCTATTGCGGATGCCTTTGTCTGCTCCAGTGGCAAGAATATGGGTGTGTTCAAGGGTGTAGGATTCCCAGAGGAGATCGGAGCTTTTTACCGGATAGAGGAATACAAGGGTTACATCTGGATTGCCCACGGGCGTTTTCCTACCAACAGTGTGGGTTGGTGGGGAGGAGCTCATCCCTTCGGACTATTAGATTGGGCAGTAGTGCACAACGGAGAAATATCCTCCTACGGAATAAACAAAAGGTATCTGTTGAATTTCGGCTATAATTGTACCCTGTTCACTGATACTGAGGTAATAACTTATCTTTTGGACCTTTTGGTCAGAAAACACCGCCTCAGTTTTCAGATGGTAGCCAGGATTTTAGCTGCACCTTTCTGGGACGAAATAGAAAGGATGTCTAATTCTTCCAGACAGATAGCTGAAGCCCTGCGTGTAACCTATGGAAGTGCTTTGCTCAACGGCCCTTTCAGCATAATAGCTGGGCACAGCGAAGGCATGTTGGGACTGAACGACCGGATCAAACTGCGCCCTTTGGTCGCTGGCCGTAAGGGGGATTTTCTTTACCTGTCCAGTGAAGAATCAGGCATCCGAGAGATATGTCCCCATCCCGATAAAGTCTGGTCACCTAAGGCAGGGGAGCCGGTTATCGGGAAACTGAAAATGGGGAAGTCAAAGAACAAAACAGAAGAACACAACCCTAAGTCCTCCAGTAATGCTCAGCTCACTTCCGAAGAAGTAAGAACTGCAAAATAGGTTCTGAATAGGTCAATGTGGGATACCCACAGAGGAAAAGATGGCCCTTTCGCTGCTTTGTTCTGAGTTTGTCGTTGAACGAGAGGAACAGAAATGCATCACCTGTCAGGTCTGCGTAAGGCAATGTGCCAATGATGTGCATACCTACGACCCGGAAGACGACCAGGTCACCAGTGACAGCTCTCCTTGTATAGGGTGCCACCGCTGTGTAACTCTATGTCCTACCCAAGCTATCACCATCAGCCGAAATCCGCTTTATTTCAAAGGGAATGCCAATTGGACCCCGCTGGCAATAAGGAATGTGTTTAAACAGGCAGAGACTGGGGGAGTGCTTCTAAGTGGGATGGGCAACGATAGGCCTTATCCTGTATATTGGGACCATATCCTGCTCAACGCTTCACAGGTAACCAATCCTTCTATTGACCCACTGCG
>JAUWEO010000174.1 GCA_030608245.1 Candidatus Latescibacterota bacterium | reverse complement strand
TTATTGGCTTACCGGGATTAGAGAGATAGCAGCAAGATTGCCAGGAGATATCATCGCCCAACAGTCAAGCTCTGAAGTTGAAAAACCAGCCAGCACCATAGAGCAGGTATTCCATCAGCCAGAGGGATACGGCCTGGCAGTGGTGAGGATAAGGGAAGAGTCGAAGTTGGTAGGATTGCCTCTTTCCCAACTGGGCCTGAAAGAAAAAGAGGTGACTGTGCTTTCCATCCAGAGAGGACAGAAATTGTTGCCCTTTCCCAAATCTTGGCATAAACTTCAACCTGGGGATAAATTGGCCTGTTACGGTGACTTGGAGGCTATCAACCAGATTATTGAATGAGGAAATTCAACACTGAATAACACTGAAAGTCACCGAAGGGGCATTTTTAGCTTTGGGAGAATCTGATTAAGAACTTCTCCTCGGCAGTCCAAATAGATTTTCTGAAGTTCAACGGGGAATGTGAATTAACTATAATGAAATGTCAAATTCGGTGGATTTCGGTGTTCTTCGGTGTTCGATTGAAAAGTGAAAGACTACACCGATTATGAGAAGTCAGCAGTTAATAGCAAGGCTACAGCTTAAGCCTGCCCAATCTTTAGCTCTCAGTTTCTTGGGAGTGATTCTGCTGGGCACAGTGCTTTTAAAGCTTCCCTTTGCCTCGGCAGCAGGCAAAACCACCAGCCTGATTGATGCTCTATTTACCGCCACTTCAGCTACCTGCGTGACCGGACTGGTGGTTGTGGATACCCCCACCCATTTCTCCACCTTCGGGCAGGTGGTGATTCTGCTTTTAATCCAGGCAGGTGGATTGGGGATAATGACGCTCTCTACCTCTCTGGCTCTCATATTCGGCAGGCGGATGGGATTGAGGAATAAGCTTGCCATGCAGGATGTCCTCGATCAAGTGGATGTAGAAGGCATAAAAAAACTTATCCTCTATATTCTGAAGATGACACTGATTATCGAACTGATAGGTGCTTTCCTGCTTTTCCTTCGTTGGAGTGGCAGTTTAGGAGAACTTAGAGCGGCATACTTGGCCGTTTTCCATTCTGTTTCCGCCTTCTGCAATGCCGGATTTTCACTGTTTTCCGATAGCTTTGTCAATTACAGGTATGATCTTATGTTAAATCTAATTATCACTTTTTTGGTCATCCTGGGAGGAATCGGTTTCACCGTGGTGGCGGATATTCAACACACCTGGTTGAGGCGAGGCAAAGGTTCTAAAGCCACATCTTTGACCGTTCACACTAAATTGGTACTCATAGTAAGTGCTCTTCTTTTACTGGGCGGAACCTTAGCCGTTTTCTTCGGTGAATACCATAACTCTCTTCAAGGGCTTCCCTGGGGGAAGAGACTTCTCTCCTCATATTTTCAATCGGTGACCGCTCGTACTGCAGGATTCAATACCTTAGAGATTGGCAGATTGACAAATGTCAGTCTCTTTATGATCGTGGTCTTGATGTTCATTGGGGCCTCGCCGGGATCCACTGGAGGTGGGATAAAGACCAGCACTCTGGGAGTTCTATTCCTTTTTGTCCGGGCGATGTTCAGGGGGCAGGAAAAGATAGAACTGTTTAACAGGACCGCTCCACAGGATATAGTGCGGAAGAGCATATGCGTTATCCTTCTGGCAGCCACTCTGGTCTCTCTGCTGATGATTCCCTTGTTACTAATTGAAAAGGCAAGTTTTATTCGACTACTATTTGAAGCAGTTTCCGCCTTTGGTACGGTTGGACTTTCAACAGGGATAACATCTCAGTTGAGTCTGACGGGAAAGCTTATCATTGCCTTGTTGATATTTGCAGGTAGGATCGGCCCACTTACCGTGGCTTTTGCAGTGGGACGACGGAAAAGACCCCCCGGCGTCTCCTACCCGGAGGCAAGAGTAATGGTGGGATAGAGAGACAGAGAGGGAGAGGGGAGCGAGTCATTTTTATGAAGGGCCAGTGAAAACCGAGGAGGTATTGGAAAATGCAATTCGCAATAATCGGACTGGGGCAGTTTGGTTTCAAAGTGGCCACCACTTTGGCGGCAAAAGGGGCGGAAGTGGTCGCTGTTGACAGCGATTCCGATAGGATAGAACAGATTAAAGACCAGGTCACCCAGGCAATCTGCCTGGACTCGACCGACGAAAGGGCACTCCGTTCCTTAGGACTTCAGGATATGGATGCTGTAGTTATGGCCATCGGGGAGGGTATCGAGGCCAGTATCCTGACTACCGCTTTGCTAAAACGCCTGCGGGTAAAAAAGATAATTGCCCGGGCGACCACCCCGTTACACGGGCAGATCCTTAAAGAAGTAGGTGCCGAGAAGGTGGTCTATCCTGAGGACCAGATGGGCGAGCAATTGGCTAAGAGTCTCTTGGCCCCTCAAGTTCTGGAACAGATTACCTTGCAGACCAGCCACAGCTTGGCGCAGATCCGCCCCCGAAAAGATTTTATTGGCAAAACCATCCGCGAGTTGGATTTTAGAGCTAAATTCGGGCTGAACATTATCGCTATCCACAGGAAAATCCCCACTGTGACCGAATCAGGAGAGAGCAGTTTCAAGGTCCAGGTTAACGACCTGCCTTCTCCTGAAGACAGAATAGCGGAGGACGATGTGTTGGTAGTGATAGGTTCTGATGAGAAAATCCAGAAGTTAGCCGAAGGATAAAAAAATGCATTTATCTTGCAAAAATAGCCTAAGGTTAAGTCTAATTGTGATCTTCGCTGCCGTGGCATTTATCGCCACGGAGACATATCTTTACAGCCGGAAGAACAGAGAGTACATAACCGCTTGGCAGACTGATCTTTCTGCCCTCCAAGCCCTGGAATCTCTCCAGCAGCTCTTATGGAGAGCAAAAAAAGCAGAGGGGGATTTTCTGCTGTCCAGGAAGAGGGAATATGCCGAGCAAGCGCAGAGTTCTCTGACAGAATTTCAGGAAAAGTTGAGCAGATGGAAAGATGACGAGACCGGGAATGAGCTGTTGAACTCCGCTCGTCAGTACGAGCAGCTTTTCGCCACGATGATGAGCAACATAAGCAGAGGCAGACTGACACGGGGGCGCCAGATAGCACTTGAACTTTCTGAATTGGGGGAGAAGATCCAGGGAACCATAGCTGCCATGTCCCAGAGAAGACAGGCCGACCTGTCCTCGCAGATGCAAGCCAGTCAAAGGTTAACGGTGGAGACAGCCAGAACTATCTGGGTGGCGGCTCTTCTCGTGCTGATAGCCATACTGTTTCATGCCATACTCTCCGCTCGCAAACTCGCCCGTTCGGTGCGACAGATAACCGATGTACTTCAAAAAGCTCTGGATGGTGATTTGGACCAGCGGACAGGGCTGAAACCCAGAGACCGAATGGGAGAAATAGGTCAGAGTTTAGATAAACTGCTGTTTCAACTGAAGACCTTTGACCACTTGAAAGTCCAAAAAATCACAGAAGAGAAAGAGAAATTGGAAGCGGTGTTGAACCTTCTTTCTGAGGGGGTTATTATCACCGACAGCGAGGGGAAAATCTACCTGATGAATAACCGCTGCCTGCAATTTTTCGGACTCTCCTTAGACGGAGTGGTAGAAAAGCCAGTCTCAGAAATCGCTGCAATGGACAAACGATTTAAAGATTTAGTTACAGCGACACTGACTGACCGGAAGAAAATCACCGACAGAGAGGTGGAAATATCAGTAGGAATGGAGCAACCTGCCCAGAGAACACTTCTGGTCAACACAGCTTTGGTGCGTCGTCCTGACGGAGAGATCTCATATCTAGTGGTCCTTTTCAGGGTGATATCCAAGTCTAAGAAGGAGAAAATAGGGTTAAAGGAAAAAATCAAACAGGCATTAGGAGAGAAACAAAGGGAATGAGTCAGAAAGACAATACGCGCTTAGTGTTGTTCGACATAGACGGTACGCTGCTGAACACTGGAGGCGCGGGGCGCAGGGCAATGAAAGAGACCCTGCGAGAGGTTTACGGCACCTGCGGTTCTGCTGACAGGTGACCGGTCTGATTGTGGGGATGACGATAGAGTCGCGTCTGGCGCTGGGGTATACGCGTTTGCGCATCATCAGCCCGAATCTGGGAGCTAAGATCGCTCAGACACTGCGCGAGCGCGGGTACGGACTGACT
>JAUWEO010000175.1 GCA_030608245.1 Candidatus Latescibacterota bacterium | reverse complement strand
CCATGAGTTTACCAAGGAGGCCCCCATATTGACCGATCTGGACCACTTCATCTTTTCGCATAAAACCATTGTCTATTAGTAGTCCACAAACTCTCTCTGCCCCCAGCGCTTTGCTTAGCAGGGCAAAAGCCACGCTGGAGTCAACTCCTCCGGACACCAACAGGAATACATTTCGCTCTCCCACCTGGTCTTTGATCTGGTTGATCGCCAATTCCATACACCCTCTTGTTGTCCAGGTCCGTTCGCAGCCACATTCGGTAATAAATGCCTCTAATATCTTCATCCCACAGGGGGTGTGAGTTACCTCCGGATGGAACTGCAAACCATAGATCTTTCGTGACAGGTCTGCCATCGCTGCAACTGGGCAGTCTGTTGTTTTACCCAGAAGAGTAAAACCTGGTGGTAACTTGTAGACAGTATCTCCGTGGCTCATCCACACCTCTTCGTCCCTGTCGAGAGCTTGGAATATGCCTTGATTAGATTCAACTTGGAGTTTTGTTTCCCCGTATTCCTTTTTGCTTCCACGGCGTATCTCTCCACCGAACTGCAGCGCTAAAAGCTGATGTCCGTAGCATATTCCCAATAGGGGAATATTCAAGGTAAAGATGTCGGGATTGTAGCTGGGTTGCGGGGAGGTGTAAACACTCGCTGGTCCCCCGGACAAAATTATCCCCCTGACACCAGTTAGTTGCTCCTTGGAAATATCAGGGGGACTGATTTCGCTGTATCCTCTCAATCGTCTTATTCGATTAGCGATGAGATGGGTATATTGGCCGCCGAAATCCAATACTATAATGCAGGGTTTCATAGTAACTCCAAACTGAGTCTGGAAAATTGAGCCCTGAAAAAAACCGAAAACAGGATTCCAATTGCCGATTGGAGACTTGCTTTAGGAAGGCCTAACTGAGAGAATACGTCAAGCCGCATTTGAAGTGCACCATTATTGGGGGATTCTTTCAGAGGAAGTCATTGAGGATATCAACGATAATTAAGGCTCGCCTCATTTCTTATTATCGTATCCTTCAGCCAATCAGAATCATCTGGTTGGGGATAATCAGTATTGAAGTGAAGTCCCCTGCTTTCCTTACGCATCAGAGCAGAACGGATGATAAGCAAAGCTACAGTGGCGATATTCCGCAGTTCGATCAGGTCACCGGTCACCTTTGTTTTCTTATAGAATTCTTCTATCTCATTGGCAATCAGGCGAATACGCCTTTGCGCTTTTTTGAGTCTGTAATCCGAACGGACTATCCCCACATAGTCCCACATCAAGCGCTGGATTTCCTGTCTGTCATGGGAGAGGATAATCCACTCTTCTGCATTGAAGGTATCTTCCTCATTCCAATCGGGGATATTAGGAAAGGTGAAAATTTCGTTCTGTACCACATTCAAGGAATCCTGATAGGCTCGGTGAGAGAAGACCAATGCTTCAGAGAGGGAATTCGACGCCAGACGATTGGCTCCGTGCAATCCCGTACAGGCCACCTCTCCCGAGGCATAGAGATTTCTAATAGAGGTCTTTCCATGAATGTCCGTCCTCACCCCTCCACACATATAGTGAGCTGCTGGTACCACAGGGATGGAGATCTCAGTGATATCAATGCCAAATGATTTGCACTTTTCATAGATATTGGGGAACTCTTCTTTGGTTTTCTCAGGGTCCATCTGGGTTGCATCCAAGTAGACACATTCATCCCCGCTGAGCTTGAGCTCCCGGTCAATAGCTCTTGCCACTATGTCTCTGGCGGCCAAGGACTTCATAGGATGGTACTTCTCCATAAAGGTCTTGCCGTCTTTGGTCCGCAGCACCGCACCGTATCCTCTCAGTGATTCAGTGATGAGGAAGGAGTCGCCGTCTGGATGATAAAGGGAGGTGGGATGAAATTGGGCAAATTCCAGATTGGCCACCTCTCCCCCGGCTCGGAAGACCATAGCGAGGCCGTCTCCGGTGGCAATGGCAGGATTGGTAGTGTACAGATATGATCGACCCGCCCCTCCGGTGGTCAATATGGTCCCCTTGGCCAGAAATTTGTGGACCTCTGTCCGTATGGTATCCAAAACATACGCTCCCCAGCAGGTGATACGTCTACTCCTTTTTTCTTTGACATCGAACAGGTGATGTTCAGTGATAAGGTCAATAGCAAAGTGGTTCTCATAGATGGTTATCTTATTGTTAGTCTTAACTCTCTCTAACAAGGCTCTCTCTATGGCGGCTCCGGTCAGATCAGCGGCATGAACAATCCTGTTTTTTGAATGTCCACCTTCACGTCCTAAGTCCAGAGCACCATTCTGCCTCTTGGTGAACTCAACGCCCCAGTTTATCAATTTCGACACCATAGCAGGTGCCTCTCGCGCTACCAATCTTACTACCTCTGGATTGCAAAGCCCAGCACCGGCTTGTAAGGTATCCTCGACATGCAAAGCAGTGGAATCATCGGAAGCCAGGACTGCAGCAATTCCACCTTGGGCACGGTTGGTGTTGGAATCGAAATCCGCTTTTTTGGTTATAATTGCAACTTGGTTCTGCTGAGCTGCCTCCAGGGCAAACGACAACCCAGCTATGCCCGTGCCTATGACCAGATAATCTGCTGTTATCTCCATTTTAACTGAATCTGCCTCTCTTTATTGTCATTTAAAACCTGTAATTAACCACAGAGTGCACAGCAAAGCCGCAACGCAAGAAAGTAACCGCGGATTACGCGGATTTCACGGATCATAAAACAAAAATCTTGTCAAGAAAACAAGCTTTCGGGGGTTTTTAAGCTGTTCTTCAGGAGGTGCGAAAGTGCACAGTTCAGACTATGCTCAGCATTTTCTCTAACGCCTTAACCGCCTTGAGTCTAACCTCTTCGGGGACCTCAACTGGGTGCTGTTCATTCTCTATTGCCCAGGCTACTTTAGCTAGTGTGTTTAACTTCATCTGCTCACAAATAGCATCTTCTCTCAGCGGGTAGAAGTTTTTGTCAGGATGGGCGGCCTTTAGTTGTTCTACTAACCCCACCTCAGTGCCAATTATGAAGGAGGCCCCGGCAGGGGAGTTCTGCGCCAACCTAACCATGCCAGAGGTGGAGGCCACGAAATCTGCCTGTTCAACTATCTGCCAGGGACACTCTGGATGGACAAGGAGTTTGGCCCCAGGGTGTTCCTTTCGAGCTATCTGCACATCCGGGGAGGAGAATTTGGTATGGACATAGCAGAAGCCCTCCCAAAGGAGCAGCTTAGCTCCGGTCTGTCGGGCGGCGTATTCCCCTAAGTGTCTGTCCGGCACAAAGATAATTTCTTTATCCTTTAACGATTGAACCACTTTCACTGCGTTGGCTGAGGTACAGCAAAGATCGGATTCTGCCTTAACCTTTGCCCGTGAATTTACATAGCTTACCACCAGAGCTTGAGGATACTGCCTCTTTTTTGCTCTTAATGCTTGTGCTGTCACCATGGCTGCCATGGGACAGGTAGCCTGGCGGTCGGGAAGGAGCACCTTCTTTTCAGGACTGAGGATTTTGGCCGTCTCTGCCATAAAATCCACTCCACAGAAGAGGATCAAGTTGGCATCGGCCTGGGCAGCACGACGGGAGAGTTCCAAGGAATCGCCGAGAAAATCAGCCAGTCGTTGAATCTCCATTGGCTGATAATTATGAACCAGGAGAAGGGCATTTTTCTCTCTCTTGGCTTGCTCTATGCGCTTGACCAACTCTGGCTCAGAGAGGGACAAATATTCTCTAAATTCCATTTGCGTTGGCTCAGTCGATTTAGGCGGATTCTTCAGTTCGGGAGACTTCCAACTGTAAGTGCTTAACCCCTATCACTACTATCTCCTCACCCTTGCTGATCTTTTGGCTGCTTATCGCCTTCCAGATTTCTCCGTGGATAGCCACTTTGCCTTTAGGGCTAATTCGGGTCAAAGCCACCCCCGTCTCTCCCATAAGTCCTTTTGCCCCGGTAGTAGGTTTTCTCCTCTGGATATGCAATCCCATACCTACGGCAAACAGGAAGAAAGCCGCCGTAAATACCACCACTGGGATTATAACCCCCCAGGATATCCTCAAAAAAGAAACTTGAATATTGATGAGCATCATTGAGCCTAAACCCATAGAGATCAC
>JAUWEO010000092.1 GCA_030608245.1 Candidatus Latescibacterota bacterium | reverse complement strand
AAGGGTGACACCATAGAGATAGCTCTTAAAGAGGGGGTAATAAACGAGGTGACCGTCACTGGGGAAGCTACGGGGAAGACGGTTGAGAAAGACGGCGAGGAAGTCAGCCAGATCAGCGGACAGAAGATCAGTCTAAAGTTCCAAGACGAAGAATTACAGAGAATAGTGGTTGAGGGCAATGCCACCAGTATCTATTATCTCTTCAAGCCTGAAGATTCACAACGTGAGATAAATGAGGCTTCAGGGGATAGGGTTGAGTTTTTCTTCCGGGAGGGTGAATTTTGTCGGGTACTGGTCAGCGGAGGGGCTGTGGGGACCTACAGCTCTGCCAGCAAGTTGTGAGAGAAACGGTTCACTATGCGTCCAACTGAGGTGATTGTTGATTTAGATGCTATACACCATAACCTTGCCGGCTTGAGAAAAAGGGTTGGTCAGGGGCGTAGAATCTTAGCGGCGGTGAAGGCCAACGCCTACGGGCATGGTCTGGTGGCGGTAGCCCACACCTGTGTCAGCGCCGGGGTGGATATGCTGGGAGTGGCTACAGTAGAAGAGGCACTTGAGCTGCGCCAGCAAGATATAAAATGCCCGATCCTGATGTTTGCCCCTGAGTCCTCCGACAGCGCCGAGGAGATTGTCCAGCACAGAATCACCGCTACGGTTTGCGAAGAAGAAGTCGCCTCCGCACTATCTCAGGCAGCCCTTAAATTTGGTTTGACAGCGAAAGTACACCTAAATGTGGACAGCGGCATGGGAAGAGGAGGATTAGGACTCGAAGAGGCTTCAGAATTCGCTGAAAAAGTTGCAGGCCTCGGCGGGCTGAAGCTTGAAGGGGTCTGGACCCACTTCCCCGTGGCCGACCAGGATGAACAGTTCACCACTGACCAGATTGGGCTTTTCATCCGATGTTTAGGTAAAATTGAGCATAGAGTGGGCAAAATCCCCATTATTCACGCAGCTAACAGTGCAGCGGTGCTAAAATATCCTTCCTCATATTTCGGTATGGTAAGGGTGGGAATAGCAATCTATGGATTGGAGCCCTTTGAAGGGGCTTCAAAAATGGCCAGATTGGCGCCAGCATTGACCTTGAAGTCGCGAATTGTCCAGCTAAAACAGGTACCTTCAGGTTCAGGAGTAAGTTACGGGAGGAGATTTATTGCTCAACGACCAAGCTGGATAGCAACTGTCCCGATTGGCTACGCCGATGGATACAGTCGTCTGCTCTCCGGTAAGGCAGAGGTCTTGGTGCATGGCCAACGGGTCCCAGTGGCTGGCACTATCTGCATGGATCAACTTATGCTCGATGTTACTGATGCGCCGGGAGTCCGAAAGGGCGATGAGGTGGTTCTCATCGGCCAGCAGGGCTCGATAAGAATCACCGCCGAGGAGCTGGCTAAAAAGATGAACACCATCAACTATGAGGTTGTCTGTCGAATCGGCCCGCGTGTGCCGCGAGTTTACATCTCAAGCAGATCAGAAAAGGAAACATATCTTTAGATAACAGGCTAAATATTTTAGTGTTATTTCTTATTTGTTCACCCGATTTTTATTTGACAACAGGGCCATAAAGACATATATTGAATTGAGTAGATCACAATCAGCTATCCACTGTTGTCACCCTGAGCGTAGCGAAGGGTCTCAGACAGATGACATTTAGGGCGTTGATTGTGATCTACTGAGAGTTAGATATGCTTCCGTGAGTATGCGTTTTGTGGCCAGTTACAGCTTCAGGAATGCCTCCATTACTGCATTTGTGAGGCAAGAACCCCTGGGAAGCAAGAAATGGCTTTTTTGCGTGACATCACTTTAGGTCAGTATTTGGCAACCGGCTCTCCCGTACATCGGCTGGACCCGCGAACAAAATTTCTCTCGGTTTTCCTGTTGATGTTAGCCGTGTTGGTCTCCCACGAGTTTCTTTTCTACGCCGTGTTATCTGGCTTTTTAGCGGCAGTTATCCTGCTGGCAAGATTACCAGCCCGCCTTGTCTTACGAAACTTCCGTCCCTTCTTCTGGCTGATCCTGCTGACAGTATGTCTACACATTTTCTTCACCCGCACGGGAACGGTGCTCTTCTCCTTGGGAGCTGTTCAAGTGACCTCAGAGGGAGTGGCAAAGGGGGCCTTTTTCAGTTATCGCTTGCTGATTTTGATCGCTACAGCTACACTTCTCACTCTTACTACCTCCCCTATGGAGCTGGTGGATGGCATCGAGAGGTTGCTCAAGCCGTTCCAGCGAATTCGAGTGCCTGCTCACGAACTGGCGATGATGACCTCCATTGCTTTAAGATTTATTCCCACCTTAATTGAGGAAGCAGAGAGATTGCGGAAGGCCCAACTGGCCCGGGGAGCGAGTTTCAGCGGAGGACCATTGAAAAGGATTAAAAATCTGCTCCCTTTAGTAGTGCCATTGTTCGTCTCAGCATTTCATCGGGCCGACCAATTGGCAGTCGCGATGGAATCCAGATGTTACCAGGGAGGAGAAGGGAGAACAAGTTTTAAGGAACTGAAACTACACAAACCTGATCTCTTCTCCCTGAGTGTTATCTTGCTACTACTGGTGACAGGCGCGGTATGGCGATAAACAGAAGATTGTGGCCATTTAATGATACATGCCTGGATTTTTGACAGTGTTTCACAATGAAACCGGAAACTCAGCAGTCCACAACAGAACCTCTAAGGTCCGTCACCGGGCCGTCTACACCTACCCAAGGCTTCGCCGTGAGCTCAATCGAACGGGCGGGCTCGACCCGTTAGATAATTTCCCTGTGTGGCAGAGTTTGCTGAGATGTTCTCCATATCTAACGGGTCGAGCGCTCGTTGCGGCCAGCTGAGACTGGTTAGTCGAAAGGGATGAATTGACAATGCGAAAGTGGATTTATCTGTCTGTTTTGGGATGTTTAATCCTTCTCTGGGGATGCAGCGCACCGGAAGATCCGCAGAAGCATATTAAAAGTCTCTACAGTTGGGACGAGCGGGTTCGGCTTCAGGCAGGCAATGAACTTGTCCTTATGAGAGAAAGGGCTGTTCCGGCAGTAATCAAAGAACTGGGGAGTTCTCAGAGACCCCAGGTGAAGTATATCTGCGTGCAAATTCTGGGACGGATTGGGAACAAACAGGCAACGCCTCATCTGATTCCCTTTCTGAAGAACGAGAACAGATATATCGCTGCCAAAGCAGCCGAGTCGCTGGGTCTCATTGCCGACCAGAGGGCAGCCGAGGGCCTTACAGAAGCAGCCCGAGACACCTGCGCAGATCTCCGGGCCAATGCTGTTCTCGCTCTGGGGAAGATGAAAAGCCCTCAGGCCTGGGAGATAGTCTTCAAGTCACTTAGCGACTCGATTGTCAAGGTGCGGGTTAATGCCCTCCAGGCCGTGGGCCGATACAGATATCCTCAGGTTGCATCTCAGGTGATTCAAATGGTCTCTGACCCGTCTCCAACAGTGAGATTCAGTGCTGTTCAGGCCTTAAGGTGGATTGGCGATAAGCCCGGTGTAGTTGATGCCTTAATCAAGACGCTGGACGATTCTCACCTGAGCGTGCGTCTGCAGGCGATAATTTCTCTCCAGGTGATCGGCAATCCCAAAGCCATCGCTTCCCTGGAGGAACTGGCTGCCAGAGGAGAAGAAAGAGATCGAAGGGCAGCCAACTGGGCAATAGAAGAGATAGAGAAGCAGGCGGGAAGAAAGTAGCAAGTTGCGCAACATCAAGCTCACCATCGAATACGACGGCACCGATTTCTCCGGGTGGCAGGTTCAGCTCGGAGTAAGGACAGTTCAACAGACCGTGGAACAAGGACTACAGGACCTATTGGGTGAATCTATCTCCCTGATCTCGGCTGCCCGGACAGACGCCGGAGTCCACGCCTGCGGACAGGTGGCGAATTTCCATACTCACACTGCTCTGTCACCGGAGACAACAAAAAACGGGCTGAATAACCTGCTGCCCAAGGATATAGTCATTCGTCAGGCGGAGGAGGTGGAGTCAGAGTTCCACGCCCGTTTCAGGGCCCGCTGGAAACGGTATCGCTACCGGATAGCGAAAAGGGAGAAAGCCATCGGCCGAGATTACTTCTGGTACCCCAGGTACAAACTCGATATAAAACTAATGCAGGAGGCCTCAGACGTTTTAGTAGGCATTTATGACTTCACCTCCTTCTGCTCTGCTGATTCTGAGGCAAAGACCCATATCTGCCGGGTGATGGAGTGCCGGTGGCAAGAGGGAGAGGATATAAGCTTTGTAATCCAGGCAGACCGTTTCCTGCAGCATATGGTCAGGACAATCGTGGGGACGTCGGTCGAGGTGGGACGGGGTAAACTTCCAGTGGCAGAGACAGGTAAGATCTTAGAGGCAAAAGACCGCCGACGGGCAGGCCCCACCGCCCCGGCAAAGGGGCTTTGCCTGATGAAAGTAGGGTACTAAATAATTAGCCACACAAGGAGAAATCAGGGGAATGGAGAAAATTTCTACTAAAATTCGCAACCGTAGAGGGCTCCTCATTCTGGGAGCGTTATCTATCTTGGCCCTGGGGTTAGCCTTGGGATTTTATGGTGCTCGACAAGCTCCTGTTTCCTCGGGACCAAGTGAGGCTAACACTTTTCCCCATTTCGATGAAGTTGAAGCCAGCCCTGTGGTTGCCACCGCTACAAAGTATACTGAAGAAGTAGAAGAAGAGATCACCAGCTCCAGACGAAATGCAATCGTGCGGGCAGTAGAGACAGTGCAGCCGGCAGTGGTGAGCGTCAGTGTCACCCAAGTGAGAGTTTACCAAGTGAGTCCATTCTCTTTCTTCTCCAACGATCCCTTTTTTGAACGATTCTTCCCAGAATTGAAACAGGAGTATCGAAGGAAAGTAAAAGGACTGGGGTCGGGATTTATCGTCAATAGCGAAGGATACATATTGACAAATGAACATGTCGTTCGTAATGCTATTGAGATCGTGGTAAATCTACCTGACGGAAGGCAATTTGACGCTAAACTGGTGGACTCCGACCAGTCCCTGGATATAGCTGTGCTTAAAATCGATGGCAAGAATCTGCCCGTTGCCCATCTGGGAAATTCTGATAAACTGTTCATCGCTGAGTGGGCTATAGCTCTGGGTAATCCTTTAGGTTATATTTTTGAGGACGCCCATTCTACAGTGACAGTGGGAGTTGTCAGTGCCCTTGACAGAGATTTCAAGTCTGATGAGGGGACTGTCTATCAAGGGATGGTTCAGACCGATGCCGCCATCAATCCAGCCAACAGCGGTGGCCCTCTGGTCAACGCTCTGGGAGAAGTCATCGGCATCAATACCTTTATTGTCCGCGGGGTGTATGAGGGAATAGGCTTCGCCATCCCCATAAACAGGGCAGAAAAGGTGCTGGATGAAATCCTCAGCTACGGGAGAATGCGCAATTTCTGGACTGGCCTGGCGGTCCAAGATGTGGATCCATTAATAGCACAGAGTCTGGGATCAAAGTCGGTTCAGGGGGTCATCATTGTCAAGGTAGCCCCTAAAAGCCCAGCAGAGAAGGCAGGACTTAAAATCAGCGATGTCATCCTCCAGGTGAATGAGATTCCCATAGAGAACAAAAACCAGCTTCGGGCGGTCTTCGCCGGCGGGATGGTGGAAGATGTCTATCACTTAAGGGTATTTAGAAAAGGAGAAAAGCTAAAAATCGACCTAAAATTGGAGGAGAAATCGAAGAGATGATTAAGAGATATACACTGCCGGAGATGGGAGCTATCTGGACCTTAGAAAGAAAGTTTCAACTCTGGCTTGAGGTAGAGCTCCTTGCCTGTGAAGCCTGGACAGAATTAGGGGCTATCCCGGAAGATGCCTTGAGGGAAATTAAGGAAAAAGCAAGAATAGATGTGGCTCGTATCCAGCAGATTGAGCAACAGACCCGGCACGATTTTATTGCCTTCCTGACCAATCTCTCTGAGAATGTAGGCCAGAACGCCCGCTTCATCCATCTGGGTCTAACCTCCTATGATGTGGAGGACAACGCCCTTTCGCTGCGTATGCGCCAGGCGGTGGATATTCTGATCGCCAAGCTGGAGGTCCTCAGAGGGAGTATCCGGAACAAGGCCGTCCAGTACAAGATGACTCCGATGATAGGGAGAACTCACGGGATTCACGCTGAGCCTATCACCTTCGGGCTGAAGATGGCCCTGTGGTACGACGAGGTGGGTCGCAATATCCGGCGTCTGAAAGGGGCCCGAGAGGTAATCAGCTACGGGAAGGTCTCCGGCGCAGTGGGCACTATGGCCCAGCCAGACCCTTTTATAGAGAGCTATGTCTGCGAAAAACTGGGGCTAACACCAGCCCCTGTTTCCACTCAGATCCTCCAGCGCGACCGCCACGCAGAATATATGGCCGCCCTGGCAATAACCGCCTGCTCCTTAGAGAAATTCGCCACCGAGATAAGAAACCTCCAGCGCACAGAGATATTGGAGGTGGAAGAGGGGTTTAGGAAGGGACAAAAAGGCTCTTCAGCAATGCCCCACAAACGCAATCCCATCGTCTGCGAGAGGATAGCCGGATTGGCCAGAGTGGTGCGCAGTAACCTCCTGCCAGCCTTGGAGAACATCTCCCTGTGGCACGAAAGAGACCTGACCAACTCCTCAGTAGAACGGGTGATAATCCCCGACAGCACTATCCTGCTGGACTATATGCTCACAAAATTCACCGAAGTGGTGGAGAATCTCCTCGTCTATCCCGAAAATATGATGAAGAATATTCACAAAACTAAGGGGCTTATTTTCTCCCAGAAAGTGCTGTTAGAGCTGGTGAAAAAGGGGTTAAGTCGAGAGCAAGCTTACGAATCGGTGCAGCGAAATGCTATGGAGAGCTGGCACAGTGGTCGGGAATTCAAAAAATTGCTCATAGAGGATGAACAGATCTGTTCACAACTGACTCCAGAGGAGATAGACCACTGCTTTGATATAGAAGAGCAATTGAACAATGTGGATTTTATCTTTGAAAAGGCAGGAATTCGATAGAACCTCTTTGCAGAAGGGATGTCAATGTACAGGCGCAAAAGCACCGGCATTTTAATCATAACCCT
>JAUWEO010000055.1 GCA_030608245.1 Candidatus Latescibacterota bacterium | reverse complement strand
AGATATTCGTGCAAATTTGTGGCTAAATTTTTTTCAGAATTTCGCATTTTTCCCTTGACAAGAAGGGATTTTTTGTTTAGCTTATTTTGAGCATATGCTCAAAACTTCTTCAGAAAGGTTTCCGTAATGATTATCGCTGTTGCCAGTGGCACAAGAGGTTCGAAATATTTGGGGGAACCTTCAGGAGGCAGTGTTTGGTTGATATCTGAAAGGGAGTTATTATGCCAAGACCTAAAAAATCTCGTTGGGTAGCGTTCTATCCCCAGGTCACCTATTTCAAACCCCAGGGTATTCCACTCCGACTTCTCAGTCAGGTGGTGGTCACTGTGGATGAGTTAGAGGCGTTACGATTGGCTGACCTGGAAGGGATGAGTCAGGATGAGGCTGCCCAGCGAATGAAGGTCTCCCGGCCCACTTTTGGACGAATTGTGACTCAGGCCCGCAAGAGGGTGGCCGATGCCTTGGTGAACGGAAAGGCTATCCAGGTTCAAGGTGGAGAATTTATTATGCCGCCTCCCGGTCCCCCTTTTGGCCGAGGACCTCATCGCTGGGGGAAAGGACCGTGGAGATAAAATGGAGCTGTTCACTTATGGATTTCGCCACCAACTACCTATCCGATTGTCAAGGCAGCCGAGAAAATAGTAGCAATGCGCAGTTAGTTTTAGAAGGAGGTGAAAATAGACATGCCTGGTTTTGACGGTACAGGTCCCAGAGGGCTTGGCCCTATGACCGGCGGGTGCCGCGGTTACTGTGTGCTTCCTGTAAAGGGGCCAAATAGCTCAACCCAGAGTAGAAAATCCCAGGGTTTGACTGGAATTCAGGGAAGACCTGTGTCTGCTGCTTATCCTTACCGGGTTCCTTCTCATCCTGCATTTTTCTATCCCTGGTCCTGGGGATACTATCCATTTTGGGGGTTTGGTCCACGGAGATAATCTCCGGACCAAAGATTCACAGCAATGAAGTTTTTGAACTTCGAAGAGAATTAAAAGGAGGTGAAAGACAATGCCACGAGGAGATGGAACCGGACCGATGGGGTTTGGACCTATGACGGGTAGGGCAGCGGGTTACTGTGCTGGCTATTCGGTGCCCGGATTCATGAACCCCTACGGCGGACGTCCGGGCTTAGGCTGGGGAGCTGGTTACCCCATGGGGTGGGGGGCAGCCCCCTACGCTGCTTGGGGGGCCTATCCTGGCTACGGCATGCCCGCTTGGGGTTGGGGCGGGCGGCGATTTTCGGGCTTTGGCCGGCGTCCCTTTGGCCTTGGCATCAGACGAGGTCGGGGAAGATGGTAATAGCCATTATTTGAAACTAAATCAAGTCAAAGGAGGTGAAACATAATGCCACGAGGAGACGGAACCGGACCGATGGGGTTTGGACCTATGACGGGCAGAGCAGCCGGTTACTGCGCCGGCTATTCGACACCCGGGTTCATGAACCCCTACGGCGGGCGCTTGGGACTTGGCTTCGGCAGAGGCCGGGGCTTCGGATGGCGGAGAGGGGGATATCCCTATGCACCAGCCCCTTACCCGTACGAAGCACCTGTAGCCCCTTATGGGTATCCACAGGCTGGAGCCCCCTACGCTCCTGCCGCGACTCCAGCTCAGGAGGCCGACTATCTGAAGAGCCAGGCAGATGTACTGAAAGAACAACTGGACCAGATTCAGGAACGTATCACTGAACTGGAGGCCGAGAAACAAGCCAAGTGAGGCTCCAGGGGAGGGAGAGGACTTTGCCTCTCCCTCCCCACTGAAAAACCAGGGGGTTCTGAGTTATGCCTACTTACGAATATGAGTGTGAAGCTTGCGGACACCGCTTTACCCGCTTCCAGAAGATGAGTGATGAGCCGGTCCAAGTTTGTCCTGAGTGCTCCGGAGCGGTTCGGAGACTTATATCCGGCGGTGCTGGAATAATCTTCAAGGGGTCGGGCTTTTATGAGACAGACTACAAGAGAGCATCCGAATCCTCCGCCCCGTGCTGTGGTATGAACACTCCCTGTGACTCTCCTAAACGTTGCTGCCAGAAATAGGGAATACACCTGGGGATAAGGTTGCCAATCCAAACTGATCTAACAGCACATTAACCAATTGAAGAAATCCAAGTTCCGTTAAAGGAAAAATCATTTGTATTTGGTGAATGGTTCACCGAATTTTGTCCTTGCAAATTGCTGAGTAGTTTTTGTATATTAAACAAAGGTTCAACAGCTCACAATAACCAGAAAAGGAGGGGAGTAAAATGCCAAGAGGAGATGGGACTGGTCCTTTGGGTCAAGGCCCAGGGACTGGCAGAGGAATGGGACAGAGTGGCGGTCGAGGTCGTATGGATGGCACCAAGCCCGGTGCAGGCCCCAGTGGAAACTGCGTCTGTCCAAGCTGTGGCACCAAGGTTCCTCACGGCCGAGGAGTGCCCTGCTACAATGCGTCTTGTCCCAAATGTGGGGCTAAAATGGTCAGAGAATAGAGAGGAGGAACTATGAAGATCGCCATCACTGCCATGGACAAAAGTCTGGAGGCAGAGGTAGACCCTCGTTTCGGCAGGTGCCAGTATTTTATCATCTTTGACACCGAAGCCGGGACCTTTGAGGCGCTGGACAATGCCAGCATCAGTCTGGGAGGTGGTGCAGGCATTCAGAGTGCCCAAACTATTGCAGAAAAGGGTGCCGAGGCTGTGCTGACCGGCAATGTTGGGCCTAACGCATTCCGAACCCTCTCTGCTGCGGGGATTAGCATCTATGCTGGAGCTTCAGGAAAGGTCTCCGATGCCATAGCTCAGTTTAAGTCAGGGACACTGAAGCCGTTTTCTGCCCCTTCAGTGGAATCGCATTACGGGCTCGGTGCCTCTGGCAGCGAGATGACTAAACCATCGGGCAAGAAAAGGATCGCTGTGGCCGCAGAGGATGACCAGGGAGTGGACTCTGGGGTCAGCCAGCACTTCGGGCGCTGTCCATACTACACTATGGTGGAGGTTGAGAATGGCAAGATTGCCTTAAGCTACCGGGTTGAGAATCCTTACTTCGGTGAGCACGGCGATCCGGGTCAAGTGCCCGTCTTTATCCGTGACCAGGGGGCCAACGTGATTATTGCCGGCGGTATGGGACAGCGAGCCCTTGGTTTTTTTCAACAGTTCGACATCCAGGTGGTAACCGGAGTGGCCGGTCAGGTGAAAACAATTGTGGAACAATACCTCGGAGGAGAGACCGGTGAAGCTTCACCCTGTGCCGGGGGGGTCAAAGGCAGATGAAGCAAGATCAGGAGATGAAAGGTTCACAGCAGGACAGAATGCGAGAGATGCAGGAACGTGAGCGGCGCATTCAGCGGAACTTAGAGCAGATACGGAGCCGGGTCGTTGTCTTCAGTGGTAAAGGCGGAGTAGGGAAGACCACGGTAGCGGTGAATCTCTCCTACGCTCTGGTCAAGAAGGGTTTTCAGGTGGGTCTGTTAGATGCTGACATCACCGGTCCCAATGTCCCTAAGATGATAGGCCTGGATAGCACCTTCCAGTCAGATGGCACTGATTTCCAACCTCTGGAAAAGGCAGGGCTGAAGGTGGTCTCCATAGCCCCTTTGGTTCCCAAGGACAGTCCGGTTATCTGGAGGGGTCCTTTGCGTTCCGTTGCCTTGACCCAATTCCTTGGCGATGCAACCTGGGGGAAACTGGACTTTCTGGTGGCAGATCTTCCCCCGGGCACTGGGGATGAAGTACTCACCTCTACTCAGAAGATGCAGCCCCAGATGGCTATAGTGGTGACTACTCCTCAAGAGATGGCTCTTGTTGATTGCCGCCGGGCGGTGAATATGGCCAAAGAACTCAATGTTCCCAAGATCGGAGTAGTGGAAAATATGTCCGGTCTCCGCTGCCCTCGATGCGGGGCAGAAATTGACCTCTTCGGTACCGGAGGAGGGGAACAGATGGCCAAACAGATGGGCGCTATTTTCCTGGGAAAAGTGCCTATGGAGATTGAAACCCGCAAGGGGGGAGATAGAGGGCTGCCTGCTGTTCTGTTCAACCCTGAAGGGAATACTGCTGGTGCCTTCTCCCAGATCGCGCTGCGAGTGACCGAGCTTCTTCTCGACAAACCTGCTCCGCAGCAGAAACAGTGAGGTTTCTTTCGCAAAAAGTCTGAAATCTATCGCAGAGACGCAAAGGCGCAGAGAGAAAGCAAGAGATAATTATCTGTTATTAAAGAATATCTTCTTTGCGTCTTTGCGTTGAAATATGATTTTTCACAAAGGATCAATGAGGCTTTCAAATTACTAAAGAAAGGCGGTGACAACGGCCGATGCTTCGAGTATTGTGTAAATCCAAGATCCAACAACCCAAGATAACGGACCTAAAACTCTACTATGAAGGAAGCGTAGGCATCGATGCTGAGCTTATGAAGGCGGCTGATATCCTGCCTGGGGAACGCCTTCAAGCAGTTAATCTCTACACGGGGGGGCGGTTCGAGAGCTATGCCATCGAAGAACCAGCGGGCTCGGGAACTATCTCATTAAAGGGAGCAACCGCCAGACTGGGAGAGATCGGGGATAAATTGCTGATTATCTCTTACGCAATGGTCTCCGACGAAGAGGCAAAGGCGCTGGGACTTAAACTCGTCACTGTGGACGAAGAGAACCGCATTGTCTCCGTAGACCGAAAGTAACATCCCCAAATATAGGGTCAAGAGCGAACTCAAAATGATTGTACTCTTCGATAATATCTCTCTCAGAGAGGATTTGACCCCTGGCTGGGGTTTTTCTGCCTATTTGGAAAGTCCTGAACACCGGATTCTCTTCGACACTGGGACAGATGGAGCTGTACTTCTTTCTAATATGGCCAAGTTGAGTGTGGATCCCAAGTCTGTAGACCTGGTGGTGCTTTCGCACAACCACGGGGATCACACCGGTGGGTTGGTTGAACTTCTGGACAAAAATCAGGCGGTAACCGTTTATCTTGGTTCCTCTTTCCCTGCGTCTTTCCGTAACGAGGTGAGGGAAAAAGGCGCGCAAGTGCTTGAAATCACAGCTCCTCAGCCGCTGGGCAAAGATGTGTACACTACGGGAGAGTTGACCAATGGTACTGCCGAGCAAGCGCTGATTCTTAAAACCAAGGAAGGCTTGGTGATGCTCACCGGATGCGCCCATCCAGGTATTGTGAACATGGTCCGCAGGGCGAAGGAATATCTTGAACTGCCCATTGATCTGGTAGGGGGGGGATTTCACCTGTCTAGCCTGAATAGGAGAGAGCTAAAAGAACTTGTTGAGCAGCTTCAAGGTCTTGCAGTTAGGCGAATTGCTCCTTCTCACTGTACGGGCCAGAGAGCTGAGCAATTTTTCCAGCAGACCTGGGGAGGAAATTTTGTGAGAATAGGCTGTGGGGCCCAGATTCCTCTGGAATGGGCTTGAACATTGTCCTAAAAGGCAACAGGGCAACTCGAACAGGGAGAAATCGGGTGCGGTTTGGCAAAAGTCCAGCCGAAGGTGTTTTTGTAGGCTCCTCCGCCTGGGAATACGACGCCTGGTTTCAGAGTAGCTCCGGGAGCTATGCAGCCCAACTGGAGAACAGACTGCTTCTTGAATTGGCACCGCCTGAACTGGCAGGCCCGGTGCTGGATGTAGGGTGTGGAACAGGGACACACCTGTTTTTTTTGTCCCGGTTAGGGGGTGGCGGTGTGGGCATCGATTCATCAGCAGATATGCTGAGCATCGCCCAGCGAAGAGTTGCGAGTTCCGGAACTACAGATATTTTCCTGGTCAGAGCCCGGGCTGAAGCCCTTCCATTTCAAGATCACAGCTTTAATCTGGTCTTTCTGGTTACCTCTCTGGAGTTCTTCAACGAGCCTATGCAGGCGCTAAAGGAGACCTGGCGAGTGAGTCGAGGTCCCCTGTTAGTGGCAGTGCTCAATAGACTCAGCCTCTGCTGCCTCTGGCGCCGGGTCAAAATGACCTTTCAAAAGAGTCTCTTTCAGTCGGCAACCTTCTACGATCCCTGGGGGCTAAAACGGCTTGTGCGAAAAACCGGGCCACCAAAGGCTCAGATTCAGGTAATCTGGCGAACTACCTTGTTTAGTTTCCCCGTAGTGTCCTCGCTTGCACAGCCGTTGCTAAAAAGGATTGATCGGCTGTTAACATATCTACATTGGCCTTTCGGGGCATTTTTGGTGATGTGGGCGGAGAGAAATTAACGCAAAGCCGCAGAGACGCAAAGAGAAAATCGAGTTATTTTTTTCTCCATTTCCGTGTTAACACGAGGACTGGTGTGACCGAAAATGAGATCAGTCAAATCATTGTGGATGCCGCTATTGAAGTACACCGAACTTTGGGCGGCCCTGGGCTCTTGGAAGGCGTGTACGAGGAAGCATTAGTATACGAGCTAACCAGCCGGAACTTGAAGGTTGAACGTCAAAAGCCTGTACCGATTCCCTACAAAGGAACTGTGTTAGCCACTCCCCTTCGCATTGATCTACTTGTTGAAAAGCGGGTCATTGTAGAGATAAAGGCAGTAACACAATACAATTCAGTTTTTGGAGCACAACTCTTGACCTACCTTCGCTTGACCGATCTAAGACTTGGATTGGTGATCAACTTTGGTGAAAGGCTCCTTAAGGATGGAATACACCGAGTAGTCAATAAACTCCAAGAGTAATCAACGCAGTCCTCGAATAAGGTCTTAAAGTCCTTATTTATTCTTTGCGTCTTTGCGTTCTCTGCGTCCTTGCGTTGAATTAAAAGGAGAAGCTGTGAGATATATCTTCGGCCCGGTTCCCTCGCGGAGACTGGGTTTTTCCTTAGGGGTAGATCCTGTTCCCTTCAAGATTTGCAGCTTGAACTGCGTCTACTGTCAACTGGGTCAGACAACCCGCTTGACTGCCCAGCGGAGACGGTATGTAGAGCCAGAGAAAATATTGAACCAGTTGGACAAAGTGCTGGTGCTAGGCCAGCGGATTGACTACATCACTCTCTCCGGCTCTGGAGAGCCCACCCTAAACTCTGGCATAGGTGAGCTCATCTCCGCGATCAAAGAGCGCACCGAAATACCTGTGGCTGTCCTCACCAATGGAACGCTTCTGTTCAGAAAAGGACTTCGTAGCCAGCTTCTTGACGCTGATCTGGTTGTTCCCTCCCTTGATGCAGTGGACCAACAAGGCTTTGACCGCGTCAACCGGCCACACCCAAGTCTCAAAATCGACCGGATCATCGAGGGAATGAAAGCCTTTGGGGAGATTTTCTCAGGTAAGATTTGGATGGAAGTTATGCTGGTAAAGGGACTCAACGATGAGGATGACCAAATCGACCAAATGGCGGAGGTGTTTGAATCACTTGGGCCAGATCGAATTCAACTGAACACTCCGGTGCGTCCCCCCGCAGAGTCCTGGGTAGAACCCCTTTCCAAGGGGCGTCTGGAGGATATCTGCCGGAGATTTGGACCGAAGTGTGAGCTGATTGCCCAGTTCAGCCGCAAGGCTCAAAGGGCATATATTGCCGACAGAGAAGAGGCAATCTTGTCTCTTATCTCCCGGCGGCCTGTCACGGTGGCCGACATCTCCCAGGCCCTGGGGATACATCGAAATGAAGTGATAAAATACGTTGAAACCTTGACTAACGAGGAAAAAGTCAGTGAAGAAATGCGGGGTGGCCAACGCTACTTTCGGAGGAGAATAGGGTGAGAACTTACTTAGAGTGCATTCCCTGTTTTTTCCGTCAGGCTTTGGAAGCCGCTCGAATGGTGACCGAAGACGAGTGTAAACAGAAGGCGGTGCTGGATGCGGTAGCCCTGAAGATCCCTAATTTTCCCTTGGAGGCAACACCACCGGAGATGGGATCTACTATCTATGGAGCGGTCCGAGAAATAACAAATCATGGAGACCCCTATCGGGTGGTGAAAGAAGAATCCAACCGCAAAGCCCTGACTCTCTACCCAGAGCTTAAAAGGAAGGTGGAAGAGGCAGAAGACCCCCTGCTTATGGCAGTGCGTTTTGCCATTGCTGGCAATGTTATTGACTTCGGAGCTAACCCCGGTTTCGACCTGGACCAGGAACTGGAAGAGATAGAGACCCGCCCGTTTGCTGTCTTCGATTACCAGGTATTTAAAAAGGCCTTAGGGCAAGCCGACGAGGTGCTCTATCTGGGGGACAATGCTGGGGAGATTGTGTTCGATCGGCTGCTAATAGAGCAGTTGTCCAAGCCGGTGGTCTTTGTGGTAAGAGGAGCTCCGGTCATCAACGATGCCACCTTAGACGACGCCCAAGTTGCCGGGATAGACCAGGTGGCAAAGGTGATATCCAGTGGCATTGCGGTTCCGGGGACAATCCTCAGACTTTGCTCAAAAAAGTTCCTCCAGCATTATGAAAAGGCATCTGTTATTATCAGCAAAGGGCAGGGAAACTACGAGACACTCTCCGAAGAGAAACGGTCCATCTTCTTCTTGCTCAAGGCAAAGTGTCCAGTTATCGCCCGACATCTGGAAGTAGAGGTGGGAGACATTGTCTTAAAGAAGGCTACATAAAGTCACTTTCCCGATTCGAAAAGCACTGTAATGTTCACTATTAAACCTTGTGTAGGTGGCACTTAGGGAGCCACAATCTCGATTTTCACCTTGGCTGTTCCGGTGAGCACCAGGCCTATTTTTTTCGCCGCCGCATAGGAGAGATCTAAAATCCTGCCCTCAACAAAAGGGCCACGATCGTTGACCCGAACCATCACCCACTTCCCATTGTCCAAGTTAGTGACTTTAATCCTGGTGCCAAACTGCAAAGTCAGATGTGCACAGGTGAAGGCAAACATATCATATTTCTCCCCGTTGGCGGTTCTTCGATTGTGAAATTGCTTACCATAATAAGAGGCTATTCCAATCTGATACACTCCCCGGGAAAGCTTTTCGGTCTGCTTTTGAGTCCTATGGCGACGGAAGCGGGGAGCAGGGGCACAAGCTGAAAAGATAAAAGATAAAAGAAGAAAGATAAAAAAGGATAGGACCAAGGCCTTCTTCCCTTTCCCTTCTTTAATCTTTAATCTTTCATCTTTCCTCTCTCTTTTCACTCTCGCACCTCCAGGGTTCCCATTATCTCTGAGATTTTGGCAATGCCTCTCTCCTGGCAGTATTGCTCTAAT
>JAUWEO010000206.1 GCA_030608245.1 Candidatus Latescibacterota bacterium | reverse complement strand
CGGGGTGTTTGTCTATGAATCCTTTAACTGACTGACTCTTACATTCCCACCAGTTTTTTTCTCTCTTCCCGAATTTTCCCTCAACAGCCTGGTCCAAAGAGGACTTATCCCAGGCCTCCTTCGTCATTTGGAGAATAGCCTCCAGATCCTTTTTCTTAAACTTCCTGATAATCATTACCTTGCCCCCCATGTTTCTATAAACTGTAGGGGTTTCTTAGGTGGACACACTGTCTCGAGTTCAGCATCGTACTCCCTGTTTGCCCATTTGCCTGTATTCCATCTGTTCCTTCCTGGAAAGGATTTTGTAACCATAGAGACCTTAGAGGTAGCAGAGACCTGTCTGCCGTAGCACAGGCAGAAAGGTAAGAGTTTAGACTTTCTTGAGAGAAAATCCTTCTCTGCTCTTTGCGCCTGCCCAAGGACAGACAGGTCCTGTGCGGTTCTTATTTCGTCTTGGAGAACGACGAATCTCTACCTTCTCAAACCAAGTGCATTGGCTGTATTGGAAGCCCAAATATTAGACCAATTGAAACTGGAGCCGAAGAGAGGCCGCCCCAGTGATTATGTTCCCATGGTCATCGGTGCCCTCATAATTGAGGGATACCAGAAACCCCTCTTTGCCCTGGGCTACGCCTGCCTGAATGAATATTGTGGGAAGGTATAGTCCCGCAAATTCTTCTGGCCCAGTGAGCCCGTGGCCGATTTTAACCTGGATCTCAAACTCCTTTTCCTCCCCGGAGTCAAAGTGCCAGAAGTGTTCCAACAGTCCGCTCAGCGGTCCGCCTTCTGCCGGAGATCCTGCCTCCCAGGTGAACCTGGTGACCGTCAAATCCTCTGGCCCCAACATAATGTGAATGCTGTCCAGATAGGTAACCACAACGGTCACATTAGTCAGGGTAACAGCCGCCCCTCCGGTCTCTCTTCCTGTGGCAGTGATGCTATAATCGGCCGGCTGCAGAACTATCATCAAGGGATCCGGGACAGTGGTAATCTCCACCTTGCCCACCGGCTGCGGCTTCTCTGCCTTTTTCTCACAGGCGATTGCGGCCAACAAAATCATCATCACAACCACAACACTAAACCTTACTCTCATTTTCTTTCACCTCCTTTGTCTTTCGAATCGTATCAGTTGCTTGGCAGCTTTATCTTTCCATCCCCTCCTTCTTTTCTTTGGTTTGTGAGGTTTCATTAGCCCCGGATTCTGGGTCGGTTATCTCGTATTCCATCTGCCTCCTTCCGAAAGGACTTGCTACCCTACAACTTTGCCCTCAGTGTAAGGGAGCCGTTTCGGATGGGAGCGAGATGACGAGGCACCTCAGTGTAATGATATTGAAGTAGATTACTAATCTGGCCGAGAAGGTTTACTCGACTGCTCAATTTCAGGCTGCTGTTGACATTCAGCACGTAATGGGCCACTCTCTCATCCGCGGCCAGGAAATCAATGGCCTTCTGGGGACGGCTGCGATAGTGGAAGTCCCCTCCCACTCGGATAGCTCGGTAGTTCAATGAAATCGCTGTAAGTACCTGGTGTCGATGCCGATAGGGAAGCGCTTGGTTTAAAGTAAGGTCCCGCGGGTCGATATATGTATAACTTAAATTGCCGGATAGAAATTTGCGCCAGAGTTGTCCCTTCAACCCTATTTCCGCCCCTCGGACACGAGCCTGGGTAACATTGTCTAACTGGAACTCGCCACTTCCTATACTCTTAGGCTCGATCATCTGCTTATAGCCGCTCTGGAAAAGGGCCCAGTCTAACATGAGCTGTTTCCCCAGGAGTTGATTCATTCCTATCTCATAAGACCACGTTCTCTCTGCTCTAATATCTGGATTAGGTATTACCAAGAAAGCGCTCACTCTGGTTCGGGTGAACATCTCGGCAACAGAGGGGGCGCGAAATCCTCTTCCAACCGAGGCCCGCAATGAAGTGGACTCACTGGGCCGATAGACTATTCCCCCTCGGGGGCTGAGCTGGTCCTCTATAGAGTTACCATCTACCCAGTGAGTGTCGTAGCGCATTCCCAGCGTAGCCTTGAGCGTGGACAGCAGTTTAACCTCATCTTGGATATAGACCGCCGGATCGTAAGTGCTGTGGTCACCAAACATAGTGGATTCCACTTCATTGTAAACTCCTTCCAGCCCCACTGTCAGGGAGTGTCTCTCGGTGGCAAGGAGTTCCGCTCGCAGCTCACCGCCCGCCCGGTAGGAGTCGGCGTAATCCCCGTTGTCATGGAACTGATTCTTCCAATACGTTTTAAGACAGTAAGTTTTAAGGATATAAGCTAACTGTGAGTTGACTACCTGTCTAAAGGAACAGTGAATATTGAATTTATTGGAAAGGACTTTGTCATTTCGATACTCATCGGGCACCTCCAGGGCTCTCTCCTGGCCTTTCCATTGAGTTGAGTATCTCCAATTATCGGTTGCCCAGGTAGTAAGAAGAGTGAAGCGGGTTTGAGGAAAGAAAATAGCGGTAAGCTTTCCGAATAGATTCCACCTCTGGTAGCCTCCGTTCTGAGAGTATCCATCCGAGCATTTTCTCCCTGCAGAGATCAGAACGGAGGATTTACCCAGCTTTCTGCTGTGGCTGAGGTCGATGCTATGAAAATCGAGCCGCTGGTCAGTCCACTTCCACTGAGAGTAATAGGGCTTACTGTAGAATCCCCAGGAAAGGCTGGCTCTGGTTTCAGGCCGCTGAGTGGGTTCCTTAGTGATAATGTTTATCACCCCGGAGAGGGCGTTGGAACCGTAGAGGGCAGAGCCAGCACCTTTTATGACTTCCACCCTTTGAACTTCGGTAATGGGAATGATATCCCATTTTATGGTGCCGGTGTCGCCAGCGATGGCAGGACTGTCGTCGATGAGCAGAAGCACTCGACTGCCTGCCCCTTGGCTGTATCCAGTAGAGCCTCGGATACCGACCTCTCCCCCTTTGAACTCCAGCCCAGGACAACTGCGCTGCAGGGCCCGGTCCAAACTCGCCTCACTTTGCTGCTGGAGGTCTGCAGAGCTCACAACAGTAATGCTAACCGGAGACTCCTGTAGAAGCTGGGCCTTTTTGCTGGCGGTCACTACTACTGGTGAAAGCTCAATCGCTGTTTGTTCGATTTCAAACGCAACGGTGGTGATCTTCCCAGCCACTATTCCGATCCCCTCAATGACGGCCGTCTTGTACCCAATCATCACCGCCTCGACCGAATAGGTCCCTGCGGGGATTTTGGGGATGCCGAATCGGCCGTTCAGATCCGTCATAGTTCCCAAAACAGTTCCTTTTACCACAACACTGACAGCCGGCAGGGCCTCCTGGGTGGATGCATCTTTCACTGGTCCAGCCAATCCGCCCTGTCGAGTCTCAGCGGAGAAGGCGGGCATGG
>JAUWEO010000050.1 GCA_030608245.1 Candidatus Latescibacterota bacterium | reverse complement strand
TGCTCGAGAACACAGGCCATGCCTTGCTGCACGTCTTTGCAGAGGATTTCGAGGAGCGTTCCGGTCTTGTCACGAGGACACAGAAGAAGGCGCGGGAATATGCTGCCTGTCTGCTGAGTCGCCTTGCCGAACATGCGCGATCGGACGACAGCACAGGCCATGCTGTGATCGTCGCGAACCGGCTGGGATGGAAGCGGTCGGATGTTGTGACACTTGCTGTGCCCGAAGGCAACTATCGGATCAAGGATCAAAGCGGCAGTATTGTGCCCTGTGAGTATTGTGCTGAAAGCAGGGTGCGATTTATTGCCGGAGATGTACCTTCAGTCGGTTACAAGACGTTTTATCTCTGTCCTGCAGATAATCTACCTCCGGCCCCAACGTGGGTTGATGGGACAAACTGTATTGAGAATGAATTTTACCGGATTGCCACAGATGAGCAAGGGGTTCTTTCCCTATTTGACAAGCAAGCACAACGAACCCTGGGAGACAGTGCAAAAGGCGGAATCGGATCTGTGGTGTTTCGATCCGCTTCACCGCCTGAAACCGAAAATGGCTGGGTAATGCTCGGACCTTTCGGGGATGCTCAAATTTGCCGATGGGACCATCGTACCGTACGTTCTTGTAACGGCGCTGTCAGTTGTGTGTTAGAGACAAGCGGTACCATTGGAAGGACAGACATAAGTCGGAGAGTATGTTTGCAACCGGGCAGTCGCCGAATTGACTTCGAGATTACAATCCATTCACGTGACAAGAGAGACGGCGTATATCGCTTCGCCATGCCTTTTGACTTCGAGGGGGAATTGACAGCCGGAATACCATTCGGAGCCGAAGTCAGAAAAGAGTATGAAAAAGAACTTTTTCGCGAAGAATTTTTTGTAAAAGGGTATAAGAACGGATATTATGCCTCGCGTTGGACGGACTACTCGTCAGATGAATACGGGTACACGTTTATCTGTCCGCACGGGACATACACAGGCTATGAGTTCGATCCTCACACACGCACACTGGAGTTCACCTTACTCAGAACGCGTTCGACCAATTCGACCGCAGGCGGCGTGGGAACGGATTACATGTACGGCCTCGGTTCTCACACCTTCAAATGCGCCATTGTCCCACATAAAGGGGACTGGCGGCAGGCAGCTACCTACAGGGATGCGCTGGAATTCCATAATCCGCTTATCGAACACGTGGCGACAAAAGCCTGCGAACATACTAGCACGCTTCCTTCCCTGCAGTCATTCATATCTGTAAGCCCTGAAAATGTGGTGCTTTCCAGCGCGCGAATGGTCCGTGAAGGAGAGTGGGAACTGCGTTTTTATGAAACCGCCGGCAAACCCGTCACCGCGGTCATAGAAACAGCTCATATTCCTTCAGAAGTCAGAATAACAGACTTCTCAGGCAAAACGATCAGGAATGCACAAGATGTGGAAATTAAGCACAATCAAATACATGTTCCTGTTGATGCCTGGAAGATTATCACCTTACGTTTGGTGAGTGGTGCGCCATAATTCGCAATTTTACCGTTCACGTTTCATTCCAAGGAGACCTTTATGTCCATCTATTTTGCCGATCAGACTTGGCCGCAGTTGCAGAAGGCGGTTGAAGCGAACACGTTGATTCTTTTTCCCATCGGGCAGGTGGAGGAACACGGCAGACATCTTCCCGTTTCTACGGATGCGACAATCGCCGCGGCGGTGGGCAAGACGTTGGCTGAGTCGCTGGTGGATGAAGGCGTGCCGGCGCTGGTAATGCCCACCCTC
The DNA here is from genome assembly GCA_030608245.1 of Candidatus Latescibacterota bacterium. Classification (GTDB taxonomy): domain Bacteria; phylum Latescibacterota; class MVCY01; order MVCY01; family MVCY01; genus MVCY01. The sequence goes on along the minus strand of JAUWEO010000050.1, from coordinate 7,676 downwards.
TGGGCCGGCTATTCGACGAAGGAAATGGCGCGCTGGCCGGGCACGATGCGGGTGCGGCCTCAGGTCCTGACGGATGTCCTGTACGATGTCTGCGTCTCGCTGGTGGAGATGGGGTTTCGGAAGATCATCCTGCTCAACTGCCACGGCCATCACACGGGGATTTTGCGGGTGGTCGTCCGAAGAATCTCCGATGATTGCGGTGTATATATGGCTATGTTTTCGCCCGCTGTCTTCAGTGCTGCTCGCTACGACCAGGTGCGAAAATCCGAGCGGGGCGGAAGCATTCACGGAGGTGAATGGGAGACTTCTCTGATGCTCTACTTGGGCGAGCCGGTAGATATGTCCCAAGCCACCACAGAGGACATCATGCGTTATCATTCCGATTTTGTGGCCGGGGACAATTTTACCGGGTCTCAGAGGGTGTTTTGGTCCACCTGGGGAATTCAAAAGAGTCACACCGGGATCTACGGCGATCCCACGATGGCCAGAGCCGAAACCGGCAAGGCGATTATGGAGGCGATTTTGAAGGAGGGCATTTCCTTCGCCAAAGAATACTGTTCAGCTTCTGAGGGCGTGCCTGAGAAAGGGCCAAACAGCTAAATTGAACACCGAAAAACACTGAAGCACACTCAAAACTGCAGCAGAGGGGTTGAGGGGCTCTCCCGTGCTCCCTTGCTCCCCTGCTGTTCTTCTCGGTGCTCTTCGGTGTCTGATCTTTTCTGAGGGAAACAGGGATGAAGACGCTGCTAGGGATTGATCTGGGCACCACCGGCTGTAAGGCGGCGATCTGTTCGCCCAAAGGCAATCTGTTAGGAGAGAGCTATCTGGAGATTCCCCTCATCAAACCTGCTCCCGGCGTCGTGGAGCAGAACGCAGCCCAGTGGTGGACGTTGACCCAGGAAGCGATCCGTCGGGCCGTGTGGGACGCCGGTCTGGATGGCGGCACCGTCCAAGCCCTCAGTGTCAGTTCTCAGGGCATTTCCTTCGTGCCTGTGGATAAGAAGGGATGCCCTCTTGGTAACACGATCAACTGGCTGGATACCCGGGCTACTGCCGAGGCCGAAACCATCCTCCGCCGCTACAGCGAAGCCGATTTGTTCAATCTCACCGGCAAACGCGCCAATGCCGCGTACGTGCTGCCCAAGCTCCTTTGGCTGCGCAACCACCAGCGTGACCTCTATCGCCGGACGCATAAATTTCTCACCGCCCACGATTATCTGCTGTACAAATTCAGCGGGCAACTCGTCACCGACCACACCATGGCCTCCGGCACATTGTTGCACGACGTCACCGGTATGGGCTGGAGCGCGGAACTTGTAGAGGCGTTTGACATTGCTGGCGAACAACTGCCTGAGATCGTTAAGTCTGGCACCTCATTGGGAGCCATCCGGCCTGAGGTGGCCAAGGCGTTGGGGCTGAACGAAAGAGCCATTGTGGCCGTGGGAGGACAGGACCAAAAATGCGCAGCGTTAGGTGCCCAAATCCGTCCCGGTGTGGCCACGGTTTCCCTCGGCACCGCCTCGGCCATCTCTTGTCTCGTGGATCACCCGCTCTTAGACCCAGAACGCCGTATTCCCCTTTTTCCCTTCGTTGTGCCGGATACCTGGGATTTGGAAGGCGTAGTCGGCACGGCCGGCGGCGCTTTACGCTGGATGCGGGAGACCCTGTTTCGCAACACGGCATACAAGACGCTGGATGAGATGGCCGCCGATTCCTTCCCCGGTTCCAACGGCGTGTACTTTTACCCGCACCTTTCCGGCGCTGGCAGTCCCCACTGGCGGGCGGACGTATTGGGCGCATTTTTCGGCCTCACGTTGGCTGCCGGGCCTGGCGACGTTGTACGCAGCGTATTGGAGGGCGTCACGTTTCAGATTCGAGCCAACTTAGAGGTGCTGGAATCCCTGGGGATCACTATTGAGAAACTCATCCTTTTCGGCGGGGGTGCTCAAAGCTCTCTCTGGTCCCAAATCATAAGTGACGTGACGGGAAGGCCGGTAGAGGTCATGGAGAGCGTGGATGTGGCTACCTGGGGAGCCTGCATCTTAGCTGGTACAGGAGCAAGGCTTTTGACAGAGGGTGACCTTGAGCAACCGACGACCAAAGGGAAACAATCCCATTTTTCCTCCCGGTCAGAGTGCGTGAGGCGTTATGAGGAGATTTACCATCGTTACAGAACCCAGGAAGAGAAACTGATGCTGGAGAGGTAGGGCTTTGAGAAAATTTGTGAGGGTTTGCTCCGAAAATAGCCGCGATTCCGGGCAACCTCCCGCAGGTTCCGAACCTGCGGGAGGTTCTCGGGAGATTCGAGACGGCATTTTCATCCTTGGTGGTGCCGACTTGTCGGGATGAGCGTTTAGGAACAAAGCTAAAATGGCATAGGGAGGAAATCGATTATGATATCTCCGAGAATTGGTTTTCTGACGCTGGGCCATCGCGACTATCCCAATGATATTGGGGAACGGATGGCAGATCAGGCTGTTGAGCAACTCACCCAGTCTGGAATTGAGGTCTGCCGGGCCTCGTCCCCGGCTCTCGAGCCCTGGCAGGCAGTGGATGCGGCCAAGGAATTGTTGGACGCCCACGTTGATGGCGTTGTCGTCTTTCTCGATACGTGGCTGGAAGCACCTGTGGCTATCGCAGCCATCCGCGAGCTGGAACATCTGCCCCTGTTGGTGTGGGGTTTTCCCATGTTTGAGACAGAGGGCCACCGTGAATCCACCGGTTCTGCGGTGGTGTGCATGGTGATCAAAGGGGCTCTGGACCGCGTGGGATTATCGCATGAGGGTGTCTGGGGAAACGTGAATGATCCGGCGGTCCTGAATCGTGTTCTATCCTTCATCCGAGCGGCCCATACCTGGAAACGGCTGCAACAGACACGCATCGGGCTGGTGGGCTACGCCTCTATGGGTATGTACTCCGGGACCTTTGATCATCTCCTGATGCGCTTCCGCATTGGCCCGGAGGTCGAGCATGCGGATAGTTACAGCATCATTCGGCGAGCCGAAGCTATAGGGAGAAAGCGATGCGACCCCGTCGTAGCCCGTCTGCGCAGATGCGCCCGCATCACGGACGGGGTCACGGAAGAGCACTTGCAGACAGTGGCCCGCATCTATTTAGCGTTGAAGGATTGGGTCGCCGAGCGTCATCTGGACGCCATCTGCTTCAAATGCCAGTACGAGTTTTCTCAGGAGTATGGGATGGTGGGGTGTGTACCGCTGGCCCTGCTGGCCTCCGACGGCATCGTGACCACCTGTGAGGGCGACATTCCGCTGATGGTGAGCATGATCATCCAGCACTATCTGACGGGCCAGGCTATCGCCTACGGCGATGTGCTGGACCGTGTTGACAACAAACTGCTCTTTTCGTCCTGTGGTTTTGCCCCCTATGAGACGGCCTCCTCGCCCGATGATGTTGAGATACGGCCGGCGATTGCTCCCTATTTCAAGGGGGTAACTAACAGCTTTGCCCTGAAACCAGGTAAGGTCACATATCTTCGTTTGTCTGAGGAGATAGGTAGCTACTGCTTCACCTACGGCACAGGCACAGGATTGCCTTCCCAGCGTCGGCAGGGATGGGCACCGGCTCTCACGGTCGAATTGGACGGTGACGCCGATGATTTCTTGGCTCACGTCACTACTCAACACTATTCCCTGGCCTACGGAGATCTCAGTCAAGAGATAGAAAACCTGGCCCGCATGTTGTCTGTGGAGGTGCTGCGGATTTGAACGCCGCTCAAATCTGGTAGATCTTCCCTTTCACTCTACAGGCTTCCCTTTCTTTGACCTTGTAACTTCAGTACTTATATCTTGGGATACTCCGAAAAAGAAACTTGACAGCCAGAAGGGATCTTATTAGATTCAGTCTTGTTGTTAAATTCCAGTTATTCCCGTGTCAAACAGCTGATTTTGCGACCAGAAATTTGTCATATCGCAATAAACATATCTCCGTGTGGAGAGTGTTGACAACGCCACACAAAACCAGAAGGAGGTGCTGATGAATCGATTAGAGAAAGCGGCAGAGGTTGCTGTTAACAAGTGCATGGCCGTCAAATCAGGAGAGGCCGTCTTAGTTATCACTGATGAAACCAAAAGGGAAATCGGCTATGCCCTCTGGGAGGCAGCCAAGCGCTCAGGTGCTGAGGTGATACTGACCGAGATTATCCCCAGGCAGGTTCATGGTGAAGAGCCACCCAAGCCCGTGGCTGAACTGATGAAGAATGTGGATGCAGTTTTGGCCCCCACCACCAAATCCCTCACCCATACCGATGCCCGTCGAGAGGCCTGCACCCAAGGTGCAAGAATAGCCACCCTCCCCGGCATTACCGAAGAGGTAATGCTACGCAGCCTTGATGCCGACTACCAGAAAATAGCCCGGCGGAGCAAAAAAATCGCCTCGCTATTGACCGAGGCACATCGGGTGCAAGTTACCACCCCTAGTGGCACAGATATCACTATGTCAGTGGAGGGCAGAAAAGGCTATGCTGACACCGGCCTCTATCACCAGAAAGGTGATTTCGGCAACCTGCCCGCTGGAGAGGCCTATCTGGCCCCGCTGGAAGGAAGCAGTCAGGGGGTGATTTTGATAGACGGGGCTATTGCCAACCTGGGACTCCTTAAGGAGGGCATCCGATTGGTGGTAAAGGATGGGTTTGTGACTGAGATCCTGGGGCACACTGAGGCTGAGAAGCTAAAAGCCCTACTTGCCCCCCTGGGTAAACTGGCTTACAATATAGCTGAGCTGGGAATAGGCACTAATGATAAGGCCATCCTTACCGGTAATGTCTTAGAGGACGAGAAGGCCATCGGGACAGTCCACATCGCCCTGGGAGACAACGCCTCAATGGGAGGTACCGTAACGGCTCCGGCTCACCTTGACGGTATATTGCTCCGGCCCACGCTCGAAGTAAATGGGGAGACAATAATGAAGGACGGCAAGCTGCTTTTGGATTAAACCCTACAATTCGATAGTCTGTTCCCGGCTTGGTCCTACCGAAACAATGGATATCTTGGTCTGGGTCAACTCGGCAATCCGCTCCAGATAAGCCCTAGCGGCATCAGGAAGCTGCCTCATGCTCCTTGCTTCTGGAGTCGCACACATCCAGCCATCCCAGGTTTCGTAGACCGGCTCGCATTGAGACAGGACCTTAGAATCTGCAGGCATATCTTCAATTGTGTTTCCCTTGTATCTGTAAGCAGTGCAGATGTTGATCGTAGCAAAGGAGTCCAACACGTCGAGTCGGGTTACAGCTAAGCTGGTCAATCCGTTAACTCTGTTGGCAAGTCTAACAGCTATCGCATCAAACCATCCACATCGGCGGGGCCGGCCGGTGGTTGCCCCGTATTCCTGGCCGACCTCCCTTATTTTCTCACCGGTGGTATCCTTAAGTTCCGTGGGGAAGGGGCCGTTTCCCACTCTGCTGGTATAGGCTTTGGTTACCCCGATCACCTCATCAATCTGTGTAGGCCCAATACCAGAGCCGGCACAGGCACCGCCGGCCACAGTGTTTGAGGAGGTTACAAAGGGATATGTCCCGTGATCCATATCCAGCAGAGTGCCCTGTGCCCCTTCAAAAAGCACCGAACGGCCTTGTTTGACTGCCTGGTCCAGGAACACTGAAGTGTCGGCTATGAAAGGGCGAAGCATCTCTCCAAATTCCCGGTATTCGCTGAATATCTTTTCGCCGTCTATTGCCTCCCGCCCGTATATTTTGGTAAATACCTCATTCTTCTCCTGGATGTTCTGGGTTAACTTCCCTCGGAAGAGTTCTTCATCCAGCAGGTCTGCTGCTCGAATCCCCATCCGGGCTGCCTTGTCCGTATAGCAAGGACCGATTCCCCTTCTGGTGGTTCCGATCTTTTCTCCTGTCTTACTCTCCTCTTTAACTTGATCTAACAGCTTGTGATAGGGCATTACCAAGTGAGAATTCTCACTTATCAGAAGCCTGCCCTCCACACGGATGCCCTTTCCCGCCAAATTCTCCTTCTCATCCAAGAGAACTGCAGGGTCTAACACCACTCCATTTCCAATAATACATATTTTGTCGGGGTGGATAATACCGGTGGGAATCAGGTGAAAGACAAACTTCTCTTTACCGATGACCACGGTATGTCCGGCATTGGCACCTCCCTGGAAGCGTACTACGATGTCGGCCTCCTCGGTCAGATAGTCCACAATCTTAGCCTTGCCTTCATCTCCCCATTGGGACCCTACCACTACTTTAATCGCCATAGTCTTGCTCCTCACTTAAAATAACCAAGTACTTTGACTCTCTCTGAGGTTCCAGAGTTACAGTCTGTTAAACGAATTGCAGGTTACACATGTTTCGGATATGTCCTTATTTGTTCAGAGAACGGCCGGGTTGGCCCTGTTTACCAATAGGAAGCCTGTTTATCAGACCAACAAGCAGTCCTAAGGCCAGAAACGCACCAGGAGGCATAAGCATAATAAGCGCTGGTTTGAATCCCCAGCCCAGTACTTGAATTCCGAAGATGGTTCCGTTGCCGAAAATCTCCCTCACGCTGCCCAGGATAGTCAGGGATAGGGTGAAACCGAATCCCATTCCCAATCCGTCCAGCACAGAATTCAGGACTGGGTTCTTCGAGGCAAAGGCCTCTGCCCTTCCCAAGATAATACAGTTGACCACGATCAGGGGGATGAAAATCCCCAAAACCTTATGCAGGTCGGAGAAATAACCTGCCATAATTCTGTCAACTGCGGTTACAAAGGTGGCAATCACTACGATAAATATGGGGATTCTCACCTGACGAGGGATGAGTCTGCGCAAACTGGAGATAATAAGGTTAGAGCTCACCAATACTGCGGTAGTTGCCAGCCCCATAGCTACCCCGTTTATGGCCGCAGTAGTCACTGCCAGAGTAGGGCACATACCCAGAACTAATCTAAAGACAGGATTTTGAGAGATGAATCCTTTCGCAAAATCTTTGCGTAGGTTCATTTTTCTTTTCCGTCCAGTAATTCTTCTCCGTGTTTCTGGAAGAAGTCCAACCCTTTACTCACTGCCTCGGTCACTGCCCGGGAGGAGATGGTGGCACCGGTTATGGCATCGATGTCGCCACCGTCTTTTTCTACTGCCAGTCTCCCTGCCACCAAGCGGGAATTTTCCAGAGACTTGTCTTTGAATTGTCCCGTAAACCAGGGCTTGGTAATATTTGCCCCCAGTCCTGGTGTCTCCAAATGTCCTAACACCCACACTCCGCTTATGTTGGCCTCTCTGTCTACCCCCATAATGAGCTTGATTTTCCCGCTGAATCCATCAGCGAAAACGTCAAAGGCCACTCCTGATACCTCTGACTCCCAGGTGCCGAGGTAACAGGTTGTCCCCTCTATCTGCTTTGTAGTAATGCTGGGGTTGTTGTCGAAAGCGGGCAAAATCGCCCTGATAGCTCTTAATTTAGCCTCTTTTTCCTGCCGGGCAATGGGCTCCCTAGTCAAGTTATCCACCCAGGCTAAAAGGGCCCCTGCCAGTACACAGGTGAGGGTCAAGACAGTGATGAGCTTAATTGAATTGTATCTTTTCATAAATGATATTCTTCAGTTAGGACGCAGATTTTCGCCGATAATCGCCGAAAATAATATTTATGATCTTTACAATCTGCGTTTACCCCGTTAGATAAAATGCTAAAACTCATTAATTTTGATAATAAGCCTAATCTAAT
>JAUWEO010000247.1 GCA_030608245.1 Candidatus Latescibacterota bacterium | reverse complement strand
CCAAGTGGTACAAATGGTGGGAAGAGAACGGTCTGTTCCATTCCCGGCCAAATTCAGAACGGAGACCGTACACTATCGTTATTCCTCCCCCAAATGTGACTGGCATGCTTACCATCGGCCATGTGCTGAACAACACCCTCCAGGATATCTTGATCCGCTGGAAAAGGATGGAGGGCTATGAGACCCTGTGGATGCCTGGAACTGATCATGCGGGCATCGCCACCCAGAATGTGGTGGAACAGACCCTGGCGAAAGAAGGCAAAACTCGCCACCAGTTGGGGCGAGAGAAATTTGTAGAGAGGGTCTGGCAGTGGAAACAGAAATACGGTGGCATCATTATCCAGCAGTTGAAGATGCTGGGTTGCTCCTGCGATTGGGAGAGGGAACGATTCACAATGGACGACGTTCTCTCCCGAGCCGTCAGAGAAGCCTTTGTCCAGCTCTATGAAAAGGGTCTGATATATCGGGGCAAATACATTGTGAACTGGTGCCCTCGCTGCCAAACCGCCCTCTCCGATGAGGAGTCGGTTCACCAGGAGGAGAAAGGGTTTCTCTGGTATATAAAGTATCCCCTGAAAGACGAGGATGAATGTATTACCGTAGCTACTACCAGACCGGAGACAATGCTGGGCGACACCGCCGTGGCGGTTAACCCCAACGATGAACGCTACCTTGCCTTAGTAGGGAAGACCCTCATTCTGCCTTTAGTAGATCGAGAGATACCCATTGTGGCCGATGAGTTTGTTGACCCTGAATTCGGCACCGGGGCGGTCAAGGTTACTCCAGCCCACGACCCTGATGATTTCGAGATAGCGGGGCGGCATAGCCTGCCTCAAATGGTAGTTATGGACAAAGATGCTACTATGAACGAAATGGTCGGTCCGGACTACCAGGGGATGGACAGGTACCAGTGCCGGGAGAAATTGTTAGAAGATCTGAGGGCCCAGGAACTTCTAGCCAAAACTGAGGATTACACCTATTCGGTTTCCCACTGTGAACGGTGCAGGACTGTGCTGGAGCCCTATCTTTCCGACCAGTGGTTTGTGAAGACCAAGCCGCTGGCCGCCTGGGCAATCGAGGCGGTGGAAACCGTACAGCTGCGGTTTTTCCCCGGACATTGGGTGAAGACCTATCTGCACTGGTTGGAGAATATCAAGGACTGGTGCATCTCCAGGCAACTGTGGTGGGGGCATCGTATCCCTATCTGGTACTGCCAGTGCGGCCATCAGTTCGCCGTCAGAGAGGATCCACAGGAATGTCCCCGCTGTGGGGGCAAGGACCTCACCCAGGACGAGGATGTACTAGACACCTGGTTTTCTTCCTGGCTTTGGCCCTTTTCCACTATGGGCTGGCCGCAAGATACCCCTGAGCTTCGATACTTCTATCCCACAGATGCCCTGGTTACCGCCCCAGATATTATCTTCCTCTGGGTGGCCAGGATGGTAATGGCTGGTTGTGAGTTTATGGGAGAATGCCCCTTCCGGGATGTCTACTTTACCAGCTTGGTGAGGGATATCCAGGGTAGCAAGATGAGCAAGTCCCTGGGTAACTCTCCTGATCCCACCCAGGTGATGAAACAATTTGGGGCCGACGCCCTGCGGTTCACTATGACTATGCTCTCACCTCAGGGACAGGATGTGTACTATTCCAACGAAAAGGTGGAACTGGGACGTAACTTCTGCAATAAGATCTGGAACGCCGCCCGCTTCGTGCTTTCCAATCTGCCGGAGAAAGGAGAGGGAAAAGAGACAAAAGCGGAGAGCGGAGGGTTGGAGCTGGCCGACAGGTGGATACTCAGCCGCCTGAACCAGACGGTTCGGTCTCTCTCTGACTCCCTGCGAGAATACCGGTTCAACGAAGCAGCACACTGCATCTATGATTTTTTCTGGCATGAATATTGCGATTGGTATTTGGAGCTGATTAAACCCAGACTTTACCAGTCGTCTGCCGAGAAAGGATCAAAGAGCGCACGGCAGTTGGCAGCGAAGGTGCTGAGGGTTTCAATGCAATTGCTTCATCCCTTTATGCCTTTCATTACCGAGGATATTTGGCACAGACTCAACGCAAGGGAAAACGGCAGCAGTATAATGGTCTCTCCCTGGCCCCAATGTGATCAGCAGGCCATCAATGAGAGCGTCGAGAGGGATATGTCCCTACTGCAGGAGTTCATAGTGGCAATCCGCAATATCCGGGCGGAGATGAACATTCCCCCAGACAGGAAGGCTGATGTGATGGTGAGGTCTTCGGGGAAAGAATCGCTGAGGCTCATCCGGAACCACGAAGGATACATCACAAATTTAGCTAAGGTTCAAAATCTGTGTGCAGGTCCTGAGGTGAACAAACCCCACCAGCACTGTGCCACCGCTGTGGTCAAAGGTATGGAGGTTTTTGTCCCCTTAGTGGGGCTGATCGATTTAGATCGAGAGCGGGAGAGATTAGAGCGGGAGGTCGAGCGGCTTTCGGAGCAGTTAGAGCGCCTTTCTGGGAGGCTTGAAGATGGGAATTTTCTTAAGAAAGCGCCTGCTGAAGTGGTGAAAAAGGAACGGCAGAAACACTCAGATTGCCGGATGAATTTAGAGAAACTCCTGGTAAATCTCAGAGCCCTGGGT
>JAUWEO010000266.1 GCA_030608245.1 Candidatus Latescibacterota bacterium | reverse complement strand
TTGCCGAACTGGCCGCCGACCAGGCCACGGATGTGGATCACCTGACAGATGATGTGATAAAAGGGAAGCTTAACGAGGCGTTCTGCGCCTTGTGGAACGAGTTCCTGGGCGAGATTTATGTGCGAGTCAAGAACAGAGGTGGCACTGTTATCGCCCACATCGGCTCGGATACACCTTCGCCTTTTCAGGACAAATGTTGGGACTATCAACTGCTCGGAGAGGGCATTGGTGATGTCCTGGAATCCGTGGAGAAGTCGAAGTATTACGACCCGTACGTAATTCGGATTCATGACTGGAGCCGCCTGATCACTGAATGGGAAAAGGGAGACCTCACGCCGCACCTGGATCGGGTGCCGGACGTTGTGAATCTCTCGATGGCTTCCTCTGTTCCCTATCTCCAATTCCCCTGGCTGCAAGGCGGCTGCTGGGGCGAGGAGGAGGACCAGACCACGATACCCGGCGTTCAGTGGAAACAGGAACGGGATCATTGGACCGAGTGGCGCAAGGCATTGCACAAGGCGGGACGGCCTTTCCTCACCACAAGTATCGTGCGCGATAGGTATTTCGAGTATCTTCGGCTTTACAGGCAGATGACCCGACCGAACACGATTGCGTACATTGAGACGAAAGTCACAGAGGAGGAGAGATTTCCTCTAACTGAAGGCAGTCGTCGGGTTTCGGTTTTCGTTAATGATTCCCTCTGGGTAGCCATCGGCCATTTGGGAACTGAGCCACAGAAGGTCACGGTGCGGCCATTGCAAGGCAACGACGAAGGGGAAACGGTGATGCTCAGTCCCAACACCCTAACAGTGTTGCGTTACTATGACCTCACATCCCTGCCGGAGGTGATGCAGTTTTCTTAAGCTGAGAAGAAGTTCAAAGATTTCAAAAATTGATGACTGGTAAACTGGTGACTACCAGCCATTAATCACCACTCACCAAAAGAGGAGCGACATATGAGAAAACTTTCCCACAAATTCGACTTCTGCGTCATTGGCGGGGGCACTGCCGGTTTGTGTGCCGCCATAGCCGCGGCCAGGAAAGGAATACGCGTTGCCATCGTGCAGGATAGACCGGTCTTCGGAGGAAACTCCTCCAGCGAGACCCGAGTGCACATCTGTGGAGCTGACCGAAGTAACCATATCCCCAACCTGCGCGAGACCGGGATACTGGAAGAGCTGAGATTGGAAAATCTCCGCCGTAATCCTCAGCGGAGTTTCTCTATCTGGGACACCATCCTCCACGAGAAGGTGATGCTCGAGCCTAATCTGGAGGCGTTCCTGAACTGTTCCTGCTTAGACGCAGAAATGGACGGGGATCGGATTCGTTCCGCTACGGGCTGGCAACTTACGACCGAGACTTACCACAAGATCGAAGCAGAGGTGTTTGCCGACTGCTCGGGGGACGGGATATTGGCACCCTTAACTGAGGCGGAGTTCCGTATCGGCAGGGAGGCCAAAAGTGAATACAGCGAGTCCTTTGCACCGGAAGTAGCAGACCAGAAGACGATGGGGATGACCTGTCTGTTCGGAGCACGGGATGCCGCCAAGCCGCAGCCGTTTGAACCTCCTCCCTGGGCCTACGATTTTCCTAGCGATGACGATTTACCCCACCGCTGGCACGGACACCTGGAGATGGGCTACTGGTGGATAGAGCTCGGCGGGGAACAGGATTCCATCCACGATACGGAGAAGCTCCGGGATGAATTGCTCAAAATCGTGTTTGGCCTCTGGGATCATCTGAAGAATCACGGCGACCACGGGGCAGAAACCTGGGTCCTCGACTGGATACAGTTTTTGCCCGGCAAACGGGAGAGCCGCCGCTACCTCGGCGACCATGTTCTCACTCAGAACGACATCGAATCAGAAGGCCGATTCGAGGATATCGTGGCCTACGGTGGCTGGACTATGGACGACCACCATCCTGGAGGTTTCCGGCACAAGGGGGAACCTACTGTTTTTCACCCTGCCCCCTCTCCCTACGGGATTCCGTACCGATGTCTATATTCCAAAAATATCGCCAATTTGATGTTTGCGGGTCGGTGTGCCAGCGCCTCCCACATGGCGATGAGTTCGACCAGGGTGATGGGAACCGGGGCGGTGATGGGACAGGCTGTCGGCACTGCTGCCGCCATTGCCGTCAAGAATGGAATACCCCCCAGGAAGGTTGGCAAACGCC
>JAUWEO010000110.1 GCA_030608245.1 Candidatus Latescibacterota bacterium | reverse complement strand
AGTTGAGGAAGAATCGCTCCGGTGGCCTGTCCAAGATACGCCAGTCGCATCCCGGTGCGCTGCTGTTTCTTGGTGAGTGAGATTGTTGCGGATTGGTTCATAGGTGTTCTGGATTAGAAGCTTGTGTGATTACTTCGCAGGCATGATGCGGGCATACCCGACGGGAGCAAAACCATTTCTCAAAGGGGGGAAGCCTGCGCGTTCTAAAAGCACTATGGCATCGGACCGGCTTTTTTGTAGGCATCATCGGAAGAGTAGCCCTCAACAAATAGACTGTGCATTATGTGCTCCCATTGTTGTATGGCCTGGGCCTTCTCGATGACGGTGTCAAGATCAGTGGGGTCAATTACCACCACGCCGTCATTATCGCCGAAGACGATCTGCCCGGCCTCAATAGTGACTCCGCCGATGCAGACCGGCTCATCGAGACTCACTGCTTCCACCTTGCCACAGATGTAACCCGGCGCAATGGTTCGGCTGAACGCAGTGAAGTCCATTCTGTACAGATCGTGGGTATCGCGCACAGCACCATCTATGAGTGCTCCAACAAAACCATTTTGCAGACCCAGTGTAGCAGCTCCTTCGCCGAAGATGCCTTGATGATGGTGTGCCTTGGGCACTTCCACCACTATAATCGGACAACATACCTCTCGCCCGGTCTCGAAGGCCTGGGAGTAGATCCCCAAATTGGCCTTCCCCGGATCAGGCTGGGATTCCAGCAGAACTGTGACAGCGGTTCCCGCCATCTTAGTGAACGGCACAACCGGACGGATAGCCGGATCAAGCACGCGCTCCGGCAAGCCCAGCCGATCCATGGCATCCACCACCAGCGGCGTGGACAATCTCAGCAGTGTATCTCGTTTCTCAGCGGTCAACATATTAGTCTCCTTTTCACTATAGTATTGTCAATTAAATCTTCGTTTTTTTTGCAAGAAAATCTAAACAGATCGGCCACTAAGACACCAAGGCACCAAGAAGAAATATGATTTATAACCATAATTATCAAATCTTTAATCTCTTTGTGTCTTCGTGCCTTTGTGGCAATCAAATTGCGGCTTAGCCGCGCTATGCATGCCTAACTATTCGCCAGTTAACCAATTAACTGGGAGCTATCTCCGTTTTTGTGAAATTAGATCCCTTAGAATCCGGACTTGCGGCAATTATCGAAATGATCATCTTATACCATTCTCTTGTCGAAAAGGGGTTTTGACTGCTCAGCTTGCAAATACCCGTCTACACTTCCCTGGTCGACAGCCTTTTTCACCACCATCAGGGCTTGTTCAGAAGCGACAAGTATTTTATCTATCTCCTCCTCTTGGTGGGCAAAGGAGACGATGAAATATCCCGGAGCACCCGCAAATATTCCTCCCCTGACAAGTTCCTGACAGTAAAGGGTGTTCAATTGATTCACAAAAGATCGGTCCTCATATTCAAACACAACACTTGTCATACAGGGGAGGCCGTGTATTTCTGCGTTAACGCCCATTCTATAAGCAAGTCTTCTCATCTCCATTACATAGCGCTCGCCCATCTTCCAGATGTGCCGGATGACATTTTGTGTTCTGATTTTCTTTATGCAGGCCAGTCCTGCTGCCAGGGTGGCATTATCATCCCAGAATGTGCTGGAGATGAACATCTCTCTGGAGGCTTCCATCACATCCCGGCGACCTACCACGGCCGTAAGAGGGTAACCGTTGGCGATGTCTTTTCCAAACAGAGCCATATCCGGAGTTACACCGAAGAACTCCTGAGCACCTCCCAGGGCAAGACGAAAGCCGGTGTTTACTTCATCAAATATCAGAAGAGCGCCGTGCTTGTGAGTCAGTTCCTTTACGCCCCCCAGGAAACCTTTTTGAGGCAGATAAGTTCTTGAAGCCTCCATTATCACACAGGCCACCTCTCCCTGGTTTCTTTCCAGCACTTCCTTTAGGGAGGAAAGGTCATTGTATTCAAAGGGAATAGCCGTGCCTCGCAAGCACTTGGGAACCCCTGTGGTGGGCACATTGGGGACAAGGTGTCTGTTTAGAATATCCGGAGACTCCAAATTCGCTGCTATGTACCAGTCGTGCCACCCATGATAGCCGCAGAAGACAACTTTATCCCGGCCGGTAAACCCTCGGGCAATTCTTACTGCCACTGCATCGGCCTCTCCGCCGGACTTTCCGAAACGCACCATCTGGGCGCAGGGTATCACCTGGACAAGCTCCTCGGCCAGTTCAACCTCTATCGGGTGGAGTATGCTAAAGATGGTACTTTTCTCTATTTGCTCCATCATCGCCCTGTCCACGTCCGGGTCGCAGTATCCCAGGATTGCGGAGTTTATCCCCATAGTCATATCGATATACTCATTCCCGTCGATATCCCAGAAACGGGCTCCCTTTGCTCTCTCGGCAAATATGGGAGAAACACCGTAGGCGTAGCGAACGGGACAGCGACTCAAGAGCTGTGCCCCACCTGGCAGCAATTCCTCAGCTTTCTTAAATAGGTTCAAAGACTTCTTCACCGAGGGGAATCCCCTATTCTTTTCTTTGTCCATAATCATTTCCTTTCTTGGCTTCCTAAAATGCACGGCTATATCTGACAGTTATGTTATCGTTAACGTAGCGCTTCTGGCCTCTGCTCTCTCTCACTGATTTGACGCCCACCACACTGAGCTGCCCCCAGGCAAGACTCAAGGTGAAGCTTTTGGAGGTACTCTCCCGAAGCAGTTCCCTGGTTTCTCTGTGTTTCCAGGCTTTGTTGCTGTTCCAGGTATATCTGGGTGACAGTGAGATACCTCCTCTGTGATACGATAGTGAAAAGGTGACGGAATGGTTCCGGCTGTCTTCTGCCACCGCCTGTCCCTTATCTGCGTAGAGTTTCCCGTAGTCACGAACCTGGATCCGATAGGTTGCATTCAGATTCAAGGCAGTAGTCAATTTAAAGTTAACAGAATTACTGGTAGAGAGCATACGGGAGATATTGCTTTTGGGATCATCGGGAGTTAGTAATGTGTCGTATTCGGTGTAGTTTGCCGAGAGCGTATAATTCTGGGACAGTCGCAGCCGTTTGGAAGGTTGATACTCTATACGAGGATTGAGGGAATATCTCTTTGTCCAATGATTGTTGGCCGATCTTTCGCTGCGGAGGTTCACTGTGTGGTTTTGGTCCGCGCTGACAGAAGCACTCAGTTTGAGATCATCCCTAAGTTGGTGATGATAAGCTATATTGAAGCTGCTTTTGAAATCGTCCCGGTCGCTGTTCTCCTGATCGTCTGGTGTGTCTGTGCTGTATTTGGCCACCAGGCCGGAAAAAGAAAGCGAGGCCCCTTGAGTGACATCAAATCCCAGGGAAGACTTCAGCGACAGACTACGGGTTTTTCTGTCCAGACTGAATCTTCTGTAGTCGCTGTTACTCTTCTGAAAGCTCACCCCGGAGTTGAGATCAGCTCCGAAGAGCTTAGCAGATATGTCAAAAGCAAAGTTAAACTTAATCCCCTCGTTGTTGGTTCCCCACTTGGGATTCTTTTCTATGCGGCTGGCCGGATCTCTCACCTGACTGTACGAATATCCCATCTGACATCCTATGCTAAGATCTGCTTTGGGTTTCAAATTGAGGTTAGTCCTGATGCTGTTGCTCTGGCTTCGCCTCACAAATAATGTATCTTTCCCCTCTACAGCAGTATAGTAACCCTGTTCATTACGACTCTGGGACAGACTCAGCGTAGTTTCCAAGGTAGAATTAGGGCGGTAGCTCAAGGAAGTGCTCAGATTGTTGTTCAGATTCTTCCTCTTCAGAGTATTGCCCGATGTTCCAAAATGGAAGGAGACATTTATGCTCTCAGGAAGTCTGGGAGTGGCGTTTACGCCGAGATTATAGCTCAGCCCCGAGTCTCCGCTATGTCCTCCTCGGCGGTCGAATGCCTGGCCCAGAGATTGGGAAAGAGAGAGAGAACGGAACGGCTTATAAGATAAAGCTGCACGGATATTTCTGGTCAGCACTGGTTCTTTTGAATATAGATTGTCAGAACTTTTGTTTGCTGAGGAACTTACGCTTAAGGTTATCTTCTCCGAGTAAGGGTAGCTGAGGGAGAATTGGGCTTTGCTGCCGTCTTGCCATCGATCTTGCTGCCGGGTGGACTTTGTCAGTTTGGACTGGAGTCGACTGGAGGCGGATATGTCCAGACGCTCGCCAATTGATTTCTTGAAGCCCAGAGAATGATTCCAATTGTAGGTCTTGCCCATCTGAGAAAAGTTGAAGTTGTAATTCGTTCCTTCTCCCAAACAGGGGTGGCTGAAGATCATAGAGGCGAGAAACGACGCTATTAAAAGAGGTAACCTTTTCATCGCGTTTATTTTGCAGTAGCTGTTTTAAGGGAAAGAAAGGTGGCCATGGTGTTGCTTAAGGAAGCGAATTCTTCTAAGCTCAAGGTCTCTGCCCGACGGCACAGATCAATCCCGGTCTTTGCGGCGACAGTGTGTAGATCATCAACAGTCAGACCCCCCAGGGAGCGAAGCGAATTCTTGAGCATTTTCCTTCTCATGCTAAACGCTGCTTTTACCGTGCGGTAGAAGATTTCTTCATTTTTTATCGCGACTGGCGGTGAGTCACGAAAGGCAAGACGGAGAAGACTGGAGTGAACTTGTGGTTTTGGCCGGAAGCATTCTGGGGGGATGTCAAAAAGGAGACAGGGTTCAGTCCGCAGTTGCACCATTATCGAAAGCATTCCGTAGTTCTTACTGCCTGGAGCTGCTGCTATTCTGCGGCCTACCTCCCTTTGAACCATCAAAATCGCCCTATCGATAAACATCCGGTTATCAAGGAGTTTTAACAGCACCTGACTGGTGATGTAGTAAGGAAGATTGGCAACCACCACTAATTTGGGGGAGTTCGCCCAACGGGCAAGTTCTGAGAAGGAAATCTGTAAGATATCTTCCCTTATGAGTTTCAATTTTCGAAAGTTAGCGGATTTTTCCTGCAGTTTATTAAACAGTGCCTCGTCGATCTCCACCGCCATTAGCTTTCCGGCCCGTTCTAACAACTCCCCGGTCAGGGCACCTTCTCCGGGCCCGATCTCCAGCACCGATTCGTAGGACTGTATCTGGGCAGCTTCCAAAATCCGGTGAACAACCTCTCCATTCACTAAGAAGTTCTGTCCCAGATCCTTTCTTGGAATACCGGCCGCGGTATACTTCAGAGACACACAACTCTCCTGAGTTACGGCACTAAGTTCCCCAGCGTTTTAGTTCAAATTCCCCGTTGTGAAGTACTAAGTAGGTGAAGTGCTTGATCCAGTCGCCGAGGATAACGAAGGTCTGGTCACTTCGGCTTTGGAGCAAAGGGATATGGATGTGCCCCATAACTACGGCGTCGAACCCTTTAGCAAACTTCCTCTGAGCGGCCCGCTGACAGATACGCTTAAGATAGGCGATATCGAATCTTTTGGAATCTCTGATCCCAGGACGGGAGGCCCATCGGGCGATAACCGCTCCCAGATCAGGATGAATTAGACTGAACAATTCAATACAAAGAGGGGAATGTAAGACTTTTCGCAACAACTTCTCTCCCGGTCCCAGTTTCAGCAGCTCATCCCCATGGGTCACATAGATCCGCAGCCCTTGGTGGATGGCTACCATAGGATGTTGATACACCTCTATCCCAATCCCCTCGGAGAGAAATGAGCTTATCCAGAAGTCATGGTTCCCAGCTAAATAGACCACCCGAGTCCCGGATTTAATGAGCTGGTAAAGCTCGCATAGGATCTTGGGGTTTCTTCTGGTGACAACGGATCTGTATTCAAACCAGAAATCAAAAAAGTCCCCCACAATATACAAAACCTCTGCCTTTCCCTGGAGATTTTCCAGAAAGGAGAGGAGCTGTCTTTCTTTTATCTTCTCTTTTCGTTTATCTCCCCATCCCAGATGGGCATCGGAGAGAAAATAGATATCTCCCATCTTGCTTAATGTTTTCATCCTTACCACCATATCGGAGTTTATGAGCTTATGATCCGAATCTTGATGGTTATCCTTTCTCCACTCCAGCTCGATGTGGATGTTATCATCCACATCGAGCCCGGGATAATTTCGCTTAACTGCTTAACGCGCCCACCTTCAACAGAGAATCACTCCAATTCACCACCGGCTACGCTGATTCTATCTTCAATGACAGCTACATAAGCTACCGTCCGCAGCATCCTTAATTTACAACCAACAAGTCCGAAAATCAAGCAGAAATAGCAAGGTCTACTTTTTCAGGTCTTTGTTGGTGCCGCAGTGCGTAACCCGGCCTTGGATGCGGTTGCCAGGATCAAGGCGATAGAGAGCAGAAAGGCTACAAT
>JAUWEO010000049.1 GCA_030608245.1 Candidatus Latescibacterota bacterium | reverse complement strand
TGCATCCATAACAGTATCCCCTTTTTTGAGGATTACCGGCTCGTCGCGATCCATCGGCCTTCCAGGTGCTTTGGTGTAGACTCGAACGATATCTAAGAGTCTATGAATCTTGGACTTCATCTCCTCTAAACCTCGGGGTTGCTTCGCTGAGATAGAAATCAACGGAAATCTCTGAGCACATATATCTTTCAGGGCACCAAATCGTTGCTGGGCCTGGGGTAAATCGACCTTATTGGCCACCACTATCGTCTTTTTATAAACAAAGGCAGGAGGTTCTTCACTCTCTTCTCCTTCGGTTATATCTCCCTGCAATCCGATCTTGGCCAGGGCTAACCTATCGATGACTGTGTCGATTCCCTTCCCAGGATTGTCCTCATTCAAGTCCACTATCAGTAAGACTAAATCGGTGTTTCGAACAATATCAACCAGCCAGGGTTCCATGAAATCCGGGGCGATAGAGGGGGTATCCACTAATTGGTAGCTAATGTTTTCAAACGGCATCATTCCCACTAAGGGTGTACGGGTGGCAAACGGATAAGGCGTCACTTCAGGTGTAGCATTGGTGAGACTGGCAAGGGCTCGAGATTTCCCGGCGTTAGGCGGTCCCAGGAGCACAAGTTGAGCGGCTCCTTCTTTCCTGACGTGGTAGCTAAAACCTCTTTTGACAGGTTTCTTCTGGGCCTCCCGGTTCAACCTTGCGATCCTGCCCCGCAGCTCGGCCTGCAGTTTGTCAGTACCCTTGTGCTTGGGCATAACTGCCAACAGCTCCCGCACTATGGTGATCTTTTCCTGGGGGCTTTTGACCAATCTGTATCTTCGCTCAATAGCATAATACTCTGGAGGAAGATTGGCAGGCATAGTTTACCTCCACAACATTTCTAAGTAGTTTCTGAAACCTTTAGTGGTGTCCGTTCATAGTTCTCAGTGATCCGTAGGACACCAGGCATCCCTAGCAAGGGGAATTTGTTCCCGCGCGCAACTTATGCTACAAAACCCATTGCGCTGCTTACCCGGGCATTTTTCTGAACCGCGCAACCCTCATAAACATAATTCCACATTTTTCAGAAGTCAAGTCAATTTCTGCTTCCTTAACATCATCCACGGGTATTAAGGAGTACTGGAGCCTATTTCTGTCTTAAGTATTTCTTTGTCTTGACATTTTATTTGGTGAGTATTAAGCTTGGAATATCGGTTTCCTCTGTTTTTTTGGTTAGACTATTCGAAAAAGTGAGGAGGGAAAAATGATGGAAAAGAAAAGCAAGACTGACCAACTCAGGGCAGGTGTTTTGATCGGTCTCTGCCTTGCCTTCTTGATGCTCTATCTGCCTGCTGTTGCCGGAGCTTCTGAACTCCCTGCTGAACAGCACCCGGTTCTCCTTTATACTGAAGAGGATATCCCTGTGCTCAAAGACAGGATCACCAGGGAGCCATATCTGAGCTGGTGGATAGCTGTGAGAACGCGTGCCGATATCGGGCTCTCTGCTAATTTTACCGGTCAGTCAGAGGCAGTGAAAAGCTCATTCGCTAAGCCCCTGGCCTTTGCCTACGTCATGACCGGCAATCTCTCCTATGCTGAGAAGGCAAAGGAGGCGTTGGAGGCCATCGATCCGAACGGCGACTGGGGAGCTGAGGAACATTCTTGGGCAAAACCCCTGGCTCTGTATTCCGAAGCATACGATATGCTCAAGGGAACTGGCTATTTGGATGATTCTCCTGATTCTGATTTGAGGATCAGGCAGGCGTTGACCGCCAAGGCAGTCGAGATCGACAGGCTAAATGTATCGCCGCCTTTTGGCCTTCCCCCGAACAACTGGCAGATCAGGATATTTTCTGCTCTGGGACTCTGTGCCCTTGCTCTGGCAGATAATCCCTTAGCCCAGGGCTGGCTGGATAAAGCCGAGCAAAGAATGTCTGCTATACTTGAAAATACTCAGATAGTTAGCAGTACGGAAGGGGGATTCGCTGAAGGGCCCTATTATCACAATTACAGTGCGGAGATCTATTTTCCATATATGCTGGCCTACCAAAGGGTCATGGGCATTGATCTATTGACTGACATAGAGGCCCTTCACCGCTGGTCACTTGCAATCCGGCTCCCGGATGGCAAGCGCCCCAACTTCGATGATTCATCTCTCTCCTTTTTCCCCTTCAGCGCCTTCTTTGGCCTCGACTACCCCAATGCTGGGATATACCACTGGGACTGGGAGAGTTCCGGACGTCCGTCCTCCGATTATGTTGATATGATCTGCAACTATGATGATTCTATCAACCCGGAACTCCCCACCTGGAAGCCGACCGTCTTCCTTCCGGAAGCTGGAAATGCTCTCTTCAGAAGCGACTGGTCACCAGAAGCGGTCTATATGCTCCTGCTGGGGGAACACGGCAAGGCCAGGGCGAACGGTATTGGTCACGAACATCCGGATGCGACGAGTTTCATCATATATGCCTACGGCCAGATGCTGGCTTTGGACAGCGGATACATTAAATGGGAACAACATAGCTTGGTGAACAAGGCCAAGAACCACAACCTTATCTTAGTTGATGGCGAAGGTCCACCGGTGGTTGAAATATTCGGCGTGACCCTTGGTGCGGGTGTGGATGCTTACCTCAAAGACTATTATGACACAGAATCTCTCGATTTTTGTGCTGATAGTACCGTTTACTGGGGTGTGGAGTTTATCAGAAATGTATGGTTTGTGGATGACAAGTATTTTATCATTGCTGATAGGGTCCACTCGAACAGCGGAAGCCACACGTACACCTGGCTGCTTCACGGCAATGGGGGCGGATCAAGCGGGGGACAGTTCAGCCTGACACCCACTGGTGGGATCTGGAGTAAGGGCAATGCAGAACTTCTTGCATATCTCGCCGCTCCTCAAGGTGTTGAGATCTCTGAAGCCACGGACATCCACTCCTTCAGTTACGGCGATACTTTAAGCCACTCGCTGATCAGAGCCCGGAAGACTGCCGTAAACACGCGCTACCTGAGCGTCCTGTATCCGAAAAGGGCCTCAGACCCTCTACCGGCAATAAATGCGCTCACCGTGGCAGGAGGAAATGGTGTCAAGATCGAGGATGGAACCACTGTCGCTGTAGCTATGCTACAGGACGAGCCGGGAGTTCTAACGATCCCCACCTCCAAGACCGGGATCCCGACGATCGAGTCAGATGCGAGCTTGTTGTTTTCCAAGACCAGTCTGACAAAGCTGAAGACATTTGCAACCCACAAGGGCAAATTCTACAAATACAACGGACAACAGTACTATTATTGTCCTGAGGAGATAGACCTCGCCATTAATATAAACGAGGACAGCCTTAAGCTCACTTGGGAGGGTTACGTCCACGGCAGCGGTTCCTATACTTTAGACCTATATACCGGAGCCAAGCCAGACACCGTCAGCTATCAGGGCTCACCAGTAGCCTACGGATACACCGACAGTGTCGTGTCTTTATCGTTAAGTGGAGGAGGCGATCTTCGCCTCTTGCTGAAGCCGGTCACCTCTGTTTCAGAAATAGTGCAACAGCAGGCCATAACAGAGTGTAGGCTGCTCCAGAACTATCCCAACCCTTTCAATCAGGGAACTAAGATCAGGTATCAAATTCCCATATCCTGCAAAGTGGTCCTAAACGTCTACAATCTGTTAGGGAAAAAGATCGTGACACTTGAAAACGGCTTTAAGAGAGCCGGTCTCCACAGCATCATCTGGGATGGGGAGGATGAAGCGGGACGGGTAGTGGGAAGTGGAGTGTATGTGCTTCGGATGCAGACAGGGGCGTTTGTCTGCGCAAAGAAGTTGGTGCTGATCCGGTAAGACGTAATCAAGCTGCAGAGCATGGGGATATTGACCGGTAATAACACACCTGGATTCTCCACCACCGTATTGTCCTGAGGTAATGGTTGAAGCGCGGCAACAGTCTATAGTTACAGTGGATTCTGCAGCAAGTGCGCCGGGTTTACTGCAGCGCATTTATCCCTGTGGGAAACACCCCATTTACCACAGGGAAGAATCCAATAGGATATTCAGCGCCTTTCGGTGTTTTTCAGTGTTCGATTTTTTGGAGCCAAGATGATCTTCGACTCACACGCACACCTCACCGACCCTAAGTTTAGAAAGGACAGGGCACAGGTGATCGAAAACGCCCTGGCTCAACGAGTAGGTCAAATTCTCTCCATCTGTTCTTTTTTCACAGAACGCGAGGCAGAAGACTTTGTGGAATTGCTTGAGGACTACCAGTTCATCTTTGGCAGCGCTGGCATCCACCCTCACGATGCAAAACAGTGGGACAAGCTATGGCCGAAATTGGAACAGACTCTACAAATGAGAAAAGTAGTGGCCTTAGGTGAAATAGGTTTGGACTATCACTACGACAATTCGCCTCGGAAGGTACAAAAAGAGGTTTTTCGTCAACAGCTTAAGCTGGCTAGCGCCCAAGGACTGCCAGTTATTATCCACAGCCGGGAGGCGATGGAGGGAACCTTGGATATCCTCCGCTCGGAGGGTGTCGGCTCCGGTGTAATGCACTGTTTCAGCGGCTCAGAGGATGAGATGAAGGTCTGTCTGAACCTGGGGTTACACATCTCCGTGGCCGGGCCGGTGACTTTTCCTAAGGCTTCCGGACTCCAGCGGATAGCCCAAACAGTGCCTTTAGACAGACTCCTGATAGAGACCGATTGTCCCTATCTCGCCCCCCAACCGGTAAGGGGAAAAAGGAATGAGCCGGCATTCGTGAGGTACGTGGTGGAAAAGATCGGACAGCTGCGCGGGATGTCTCCCGAACAGGTGGCCGAAATCACCACTCAGAACGCGCGAAGACTGTTCGGAATAACCGGAAGTTGATCTTGGGCGGTGGACCAAGTTGGGAGATTCCTCCTGCCCGAGTAACCTAAGGAAAAAATGGAGATAAGAGAATTTCAGGATCTGATGCGTCAGATGTACTACCAGCGTGATCAGCAGAGAGGGCTGGCGGGCACATTCGTCTGGTTTGCCGAGGAGGTCGGTGAGCTGGCAAAATCAATCCGGGAAGGAAACAGGGAGAATTATGGCGAGGAGTTCTCCGATGTCCTGGCCTGGCTTGCAAGTCTGGCTAATTTACTGGGAGTAGATTTAGAACAGGCAGTGGAGAAATATAAGAAGGGATGCCCCCGCTGCGGGAAGATTGCCTGCCAGTGTGAGCGGAAATCATTGAAGTAAAAGTCATTGGATACTTGTCATTGAGTATTGGTCAGCAGCGCGCTCAACTTCAGCTTTGTTTATGGCGAATCTGGAAGGCTTGCGCCTTTATACTGTTCAACTATTCCCTTCCGATCTTTCTCCTTGCAAGACGGCAAATAGAATAGTATATTGTTTTCGTACTCATTTAGCCACCAAGACAGAAAGACTGAGAGGAGATGGAAAAGATGGAGAAAGAGCAACATCAGCTTTCGCCTTTAGGCGGGAGAGGAAACCGCACTAATGAAGTCCTCGGCCTGATTCTGCTTGCCTTAAGCATCTGGATTATGTATGACCTGATTGCTTATATAAGAGGAGGATTTCTGGCCGCAAGAGTGGTAGCACACGGAGAAAAAGTCTGGGCAGCAGGATTCCTGGGACATCAAGTGGCCGAGGGAATGTTCGCTTTTATGGGACTACCTTGTTTAATCTTACCACCCCTGCTGTTTCTGTGGGGGTGGAATCGCTTCCGGGGCCAGAGAATCAGGAAATTGGCATTGAAAACCATGACTATCCTGGTCTTGGTTCTGCTCTTCTCTGCTGTCTGCGGGTTACTTCAACAAGAGCAATCTGTAAGGCTGTACAGATTAAGCGGCTGGGTAGGAATAATGCTGGCATCCCAGGTGCTTATTCCCTACTTAGGTCAAGTTGGCTCCTGGATTCTGGTGATCACAGCGTTTCTGTTGACAGTAGTTTTATCAACCCCTATCCGTCCCTCCCGATTCTCTGTCTCTGTTCCCAGTCCAGGTAAGAAGAGGGCTAAGAAGCCAAAAGCATCCAGGATTGCAGTCACACAAAGGCAGAAGGTGGCAGTGCCTTCGCAGATAGACTTTCCCAAACCCCAGATAGTAGAACCAGAAGTGGAACAAGAAGAGGCAGAACAAGAATCGTTCCGTTTGCCCGAAAGGGAGCCGGAGATGTTCTACCAAAGACCTTCCACTTCCTTGCTCGATAAGACCACAAATCAGAGAATCTATCAGAGCAGAGAGGAATTGTTGCAACACGCTGAAAAATTGGAACTGAGCTTGGCCAATTTCCAGGTGGAAGGAAAAGTGGCGCAGGTGAGTCCTGGTCCGATAGTCACCAGGTATGAACTGAAACCTGCTCCCGGAGTTAAGGTGAACCGCATTATCTCTCTGGCTGATGATTTAGCTATGGCGATGAAGGCCCGCCGGATCAGAATCTTGGCCCCTATTCCAGGCAAAGACGCTGTGGGCATCGAAATCCCTAACCCTAAACCTTCGGTTGTTTGCTTGCGGGAACTCCTGGAGTCAGACAGATTTCAATCCTCCCAATCGAAGCTCACCCTTGCCCTGGGTAAGACAATCTCCGGCGAGCCGTTCTGTGCGGATTTGGCCACAATGCCCCATTTGCTCATCGCCGGGGCCACCGGCTCAGGCAAGAGCGTGGCCATCCACGCAATGATAACCAGCGTCCTGTTTAACGCCACCCCTGATGAGGTCAGATTTATTATGGTAGACCCAAAGATGCTGGAGCTCTCCGTCTACAACGAAATTCCTCACCTTCTCACTCCAGTGGTCACAGAGACAAAGAAGGCTTCAGAGGTGCTGCGCTGGGCAGTAGCTCAAATGGAAGAAAGATATAGAAGTCTGGCTCAAATCAAGGTGAGGGATATCAATGAGTACAACAGAAAGGTGATCCGGACTGAACTCGCTGAAGAAAATCCCGCTCCCCTACCCTACATTGTGGTGGTTATTGACGAGTTAGCAGACCTGATGCTTCTCTCCAACGAGATCGAGCAGTCTCTGGTGCGACTGGCACAGATGGCAAGAGCGGTAGGCATCCACTTGATATTGGCTACTCAACGCCCATCGGTAGATGTGATCACCGGACTGATTAAGGCCAATTTCCCCTCCAGGATTTCCCTTCAGGTGGCCTCAAAGGTGGATTCACGTACTATCTTAGATGTCAACGGCGCTGAAAAGCTCCTGGGCAACGGGGATATGCTCTTTCTTCCCGTGGGACACTCTGACGCTATCAGAATTCACGGTGCCTACATCTGCAGGGAGGAGACCGAACGGCTGGTCGAGTTTTTGAAACAACACCAGACCCAGGAGAAGCCCGAACTTCCAGAAAGAGAGATTCTAATCCAAGAAGAGCCAGAAGTTGATTTTGAGCAGGACAGTCAAGGGCGGGATAAGCTATTTGACGAGGCGATGAGATTGATCATCATGCACCAGCAGGGTTCGATCTCGCTTCTGCAGAGGCGGCTTAAGATAGGGTATGCCCGGGCAGCAAGGCTGATTGACCAGTTAGAGGCTGCCGGGATCGTTGGCCCCTTCGACGGCAGCAAGGCCCGGGAAGTGTTGGTAGACGAAAGTTACTTAGAGAAAAAATGGGGGGGAAACTCTCCAGAGTGAACATCGGTCAAGCCAACTCAAATCAACCCAAAATGGCCCAGGGATTTTAGTCGCCCCTGGGCCATTTTAGGTTTCTCTGTTTTGATCCAGATTATCTTGCCTGAATCTCTGCTTTTAAAACAGAGATGTGCCCCTTCCCTACCCCCTTCACTTCACAACCGAGCTTCAGGTACTCTCTTATCTTCTCATCAGTGAGCAGATTCTGGGCATCGATTATAGCCGAAATCCTCCCTGTGGCCTTGATCACCTCCGCAGGCTCCAGTTTCAGATATTCCTCGTGTCCCACAGCAAATATCACCGCATCGGCTCCATTTAAAAAACCAAAGAGCTCTTTGTGGACCTCGGCCTCAGGGATCTCAGGCCAGACCTTCACCAGGGGATCATGCACTGAAGGAACAGCGTCTTCCTTCACCAACGCCTTCCAGAAAGTCTCCGAAGGTGAGTGGCGGGTATCTCCCACATCGTTTAAGTAGGAGGCCCCCAGTAGGCAAATTCTCTTACCTTTGAGTGTTCCACCCAAGGCTTGTTTAGTGAGCTCAAGGGTGTGAAGCGGCATCAGATCGTTAACATCCACTGCCCCAACCGCCATATTCAGTCCCATCCTGCGGCCAAATATGTTCATCGAAGCCCAGTGGGCCAAGACCGGGTCTTTAGTCAGACAGTACCCTCCCACGCCAAAGCCAGGGTTCATTATGTTCCGGTGGGTGGGACGTACCCGAATAGACTTCACCACTTCAAACAGGTTGACACCCACATCTTCGGCAAACAATGCCCATTCGTGAATTAACGCTATGTTACTGGCTCGGAAAGAATTCTCCATAGTCTTGGCAATCTCCGAGGCATTAGTATTCCCCAAGCAGTAAAGGGGGAACTTCTCTGTGTTCAAGACGTTGGTGAGAAATTCTTTAGCCATCTCCTCACAGGCTTTGTCAATGCCGGAGTAAGTACGCCAGAAATCCCTGATCGAGCTCACATAATTTCTACCCGGCATAACTCTTTCGTAAGAATGAGCTATTCGAGGCGGATGCTGCTCGATGCCAATTCCTCGCTTTTCAAATTCCCTGGCTAAAATGGGTTTTGCTATATGCTGACAGGTACCCGGCGGAACTGTGGTCTCAATCAAGACCAGAGCTTCTGGGTTTATCTTTTGGCCAAGCACAGTTATAGCCTTCTCGAAAGCCCCGGTCTCTACATAGCCTTTAGCCGCATTTCCGAACACCGGCTTGGTTGCATCCAGTTGGATGTCCACTACCACTATGTCAGCCAGGCTGAAGGCATGCTCCTGCCAGGTTGCCCTTAAGGTCCCTTTCTGTTTCACAGTTTGGGAAAATATCTCTGGTATCTCCGGGTCCTCTGCTTCCACAGGGGAAATGCCTTCATTTATAACCGGTACCTTCCAGTAAGACCTGGTTGAGGGGCGCTGGACACCGTGAACAAAGTAAATAGGTTTTCCATCCTTATCGACCGCGTCCGCTACCACTGCAGCCATGACTGCACCTACAAAACCTAATCCCTGAACGGCCACAATCTTGCGTCCCATTGAACGCTGCTGGGCAGTGATTTCCTTTAGACGCTTGCTCTCCTGCTCATCTGCTGCCGCATTCGGCAAATCATATCTTGTCCCATCAGGACTGGTTGACACTTCCTGCATTACCTTCTCCTCCTTGGTTTAAGTTTTGCTTCTTTCGTAAACTCTCATGCCGGCAGGGCCAGCGCCACGAACGATGAAACTGGCGTCCAGAACCTCCCGCAGGTTTGGAACCTGCGGGAGGTTGGTATCATTTTCGAACCAAAGGATGTGAATATGGGTGTCAAATTTGAAATATCAGAAAGAATCAACGCCTTGCCTCCCTATCTTTTTGCCGCTGTGGACAG
>JAUWEO010000122.1 GCA_030608245.1 Candidatus Latescibacterota bacterium | reverse complement strand
TGACAAAGAAGGCAGGTTTGGGTAGCACCGGTACGGGATCCTGTGCCTCTACATGCTTCACAGCGCTGGAATTTCTTTAATCGGAGCTTCTTCTCCACCCCAGTGGCGATCTCTTCTAAAGAGAGTTGTAGGCTAACCCTGAGATCTGATCCTCTTTGTGGACCTGCCTCTCTTGTCCGATCTCTTCTGCCAAATATGTCGCCAAAAAATCCTTCGCCGAAAATATTCTCAAAGATATCCTCAAAATCGGTGGCGTGGGTGAAATCCGACCATTGAAATCCGCCGCGGCCAAAGGTATCCCCGAGTCCCTCGTGCCCAAATCGGTCGTAGGTGGACCGTTTCTGAGGGTCAATAAGCACCTCGTATGCCTCGGATGCCTGTTTGAACTTTCCCTCGGCCTCCTTATCCTCAGGATTTCTATCTGGGTGATACCGCATTGCCTGCCGCCGATAAGCCTTCTTAACCTCCTCCTCAGAGGCGTCTCGATTTAATGCCAACACTTCATAATAGTCACGCTTTGCCATAAGAAAATCCTTTCACACAGTTAATTAGAACCTCATCGATAGAGCCACTCTGTTTTTTTCCAAGTCCACATTAATCACCTTCACCTCAACTATGTCTCCCAAAGAAACGACCTCGAAAGGATCCTTTACGAATTTGTCGCTGAGCTGAGAGATATGCACCAGACCGCTTTTTCGCATCCCGATATCCACGAAAACGCCGAACGGAGCCACAGTTTTCACTGTTCCCTTGAGCAGCATTCCTTCCTTCAAGTCTTCCAACCGTAGCACTTCGGTCCGTAACATGATCGGACGGGAATCTTCCCGAATGTCGGTGGTGGGATTTTCCAGATTTTTCAAAATATCCTTAAAGGTGGATTCCTGCAATGAAAATTCAGAGGCCAATTGGGCTGTATCCGCCTTAGCCAGTCTCATCTTCACCCGCACCGCCTTGACACTCTCTGGTAGATTGCTAACACCACTTCCCCATCGCTCCAGCAATTGATAAACAGTATCGTATTGTTCCGGGTGAATAAAGGTATTATCCAAAGGATTAGACCCGCCTTCTACCCGCAGGAAACCTACACACTGGAAAAATTCTCTGTCTCCTAACCCCTCAACTTCCTTTAGTTCATCTCGACTCTGGAACCCGCCCCGTTCTTCCCGGTAGTGAACGATCCGTTTGGTTAGCTCCGGCGACAAACCAGGGACATACTTGAGTAGAGACGCTGAAGCTGTATTTAGGTCAACTCCCACCCGATTAACGCAGAGCTGAATAACAAAAGAGAGTCTATCATTCAGCCGGTCCTGATCTATTTCCTGCTGGTAGATTCCGATCCTAATAAATTTAGGATTAATTTTAACCAGCTCTCTTAAGGGATCTTGAAGTCGGCGGGCAATGAAGATAGTGCTCCGTAGTGCCGTATCCAGCTCGGGGAACTCCTCCTGGGCCGCTTCAGAGAATGAATACGCAGAAGCTCCATCCTCTTCTACCACTGTATAAGAAAGCTTTCTCTCAGAGCGGGAAAGGATTTGCGCTACCAATCTCTCTGTCTGCTCCACAGCCATTCCGTTGCCCAGGGCAATAATGTCTATCTGATCTCTTCGTACAAGATCCAATAGGTCGTTCACTGTCTGCTCCCACTGGTTTTGTAGATCAAGCACTGCTCCCTCTATGAATTCTCCTGCCTGGCCAATTACCGCCGCCCTGGTCACACTTTTAACTCCGGAACCTACGCCCAGTATTACTCTGTTCTTAAGAGGCGCTCTTAACAGTTCGCTCTTTAAGTTTTTGGCAAACATAGTGATAAAGTATTCTTCGGCCTTTTCTGTCAGTTCACTCCTCAATTGCCGTTCAATAGCAGGGGCAATCAGTCGTCGGTATCCTTCTTTGATAGCCTTTTTTAGCTCATCGAGAAAGATCGTCTCCCTATTCTTTACCACATGAGCCTCTATCCTCTTGAGTATCTCCTCTTCGGGAACATCTGTTGATACCTTAAGGATCTTTTCCTTCTCGCCCCGGTTTATGGCCAGGATTCGATAAGGCGGAATCTTCCAGGGAACTTCGCTATACTTGTAATACATCTCAAACTCGCCTCGCAGAAACTGGCCTCTGGCTTGGGTGACAAGCATCCCCTTCTGAAAGGTGAATTTTCTCACAATTTCCCTTATCTCAAGATCTTGAGAGAAACGCCTGGCGACAATATCTCTGGCTGACACCAAAACAGCCTCAGCGGTAAGTAGATCCCCTTCTGTCCTCACATGCCGCAAAGCGTAATCCTCAGGTGAGCCTTGTGTCACTTCCTGAGCTAACATTAGGTCTGCCAGTGGTTGCAATCCCAGTTGTCTTGCCAGCTCCGCCCTGGTAAGCTCTGCTGGCTTGAATGCCAGGCATAAGTCCCCGATTTCAGGGACAGTTAAAGCGTTCTCGATTTTCTCTTCTATCTGAGGGGAAAACGTCCCCTGGTGGCTGAGAAGTTCGATAAGTTCCTTCTTCCTCTGCTCTAAGGATTTCATAGCGTTCAGGCCTCGCTGGATTTCACGGAGCTGTTCTTCATTTAACTCCCCAGTCGCTTCTCTCCGATACCGAGCAATAAAGGGCACTGTGTGTCCTGCCTCTAAGAGCTCAACTGCCTTTTCTACCTGCGATACTTTTAGAGATAGTTTAGATGCAATCTTGACAACCATTTCTACTCCTCATTGAATAAAGCATTCACAAATTCTGATGGGTCAAATTCTTTTAAATCATCCACTCCTTCTCCGATTCCAACCATCTTGATGGGAATGTTCAAATTATCTTTAATCGCAACAACAATACCTCCTTTCGCTGTTCCATCCAGTTTAGTGAGGGCAATTCCGGTCAGTCCGATGGCCTGGTTAAAGTAATCTGCCTGGGCGATTGCATTCTGTCCGGTGGTTGCATCAAGCACCAAGATCGTCTCATCAGGAGTACCTTCTGCCTGCTTACCCAGTACCCTTTTGATCTTCTTCAGCTGTTCCATAAGGTTTACTTTGGTGTGAAGTCTGCCAGCAGTGTCAATGATGAGCAGATTCGCCCGTCGGGACTGGGCGGCACAAAAGGCATCGAAGACTACTGAGGCGGGATCGGCTCCAGGTTGATGTTTGACCAGTTCCGCCCCGGCCCGCTTGGCCCAGATCGCCAACTGTTCGATAGCCGCCGCTCGGAAGGTATCGGCCGCAGCCAAGACAACCTTTCTGTCCCAATCTCGATATCTTTTGGCTAACTTGCCGATCATCGTGGTCTTGCCTGTACCGTTTACCCCCACAACCATAATCACATAAGGGCGACCTTCCGGCTTGGTAAACTCCATCGTGGCCGGAGCTGAGCCGTCCCAGATGGCCAAAATTCGCTGTTTCAGAAGGGTCTTGACTCCTGCCGAATCACTCAGATTCCCTCGCCGAATTGACTCCCGAAGACCCCGAATGATTTTTTCGCTGGTCTTCACTCCAATATCCGCCCCGATGAGCATCTCTTCGAGTTCCTCCAGCATTTCCTCATCTGCCCTCGGATGTCTCCTCACCACCGCTGAAAGCTTGCTCACCATCCCGGTGCGAGTTTTCTTCAGGGCATCTGCTAACTTTCCAAACAAGAGATTCTGCTCCTGTAGTTTCACAATTACCTTTAGTTAATCAATCTGCAGAAAAGTATAGTATAAGAAACGGGGAGGGATTTGTCAATAGAAACTTGATCCCTCCGCAGAAAGTCTAAAATCTACCACAGAGACAAGGGGACACGGAGAAAAACATGGATATAATCGCCCAATTATTTTACAAATAGGTTTTTCGTGCCCTCTGTGCCCATTGTGCTGGAATCAGGTTCAGTGATTTTATACGAGTCAATCAATTATGATTGATTCGTAAAAAGTTCCCACTGTTCATTTCAACGCAAAGACGCCAAGACGCAAAGAAAGAAGCTATTCTTTAATAATCAGTTAATTATGTCTCGCATTTTCTCTCTGCGACTTTGCGTCTTTGCGATAGATTTTAGACTTTTTACGAGTCAATCAATTATGGCTTCCCAACTTCAATAAGTTATTGTAAGACCAACGATTAGGGATGTCAGGTACAATTGGGGAAGATGGGCCTCTGTCCAACGAATAGAACAGAGGGATTTTTTCCCTTGACAAGACGCCCTCGAAATTGTATCATTTCTCAACAGGAGGCAAAGAGATGGCCAAAAGCTATGCTGAAATAAACGCAAAGATAAAAAAGGGGGCAGCAGTAGTAGTCACCGCCGAGGAGATCATCGACATTGTTGAACAAGAAGGAACCCGAAAGGCCGCCGAACAGATAGATGTGGTTACTACAGGTACCTTTGGGCCGATGTGCTCCTCTGGGGTGCTCCTAAATATCGGACATTCCACTCCCAAGATCAACATTCACCAGGCCTGGCTGAATGACATCCCTGTCTCTGCTAGCTTAGCCGCTGTAGACCTTTACCTGGGGGCTACCGCTCTGCCGGAGCACGATCCATTGAATACCCATTATCCGGGAGAGTTCCTCTACGGCGGGGGCCATGTGATTGAGGACTTAGTCGGAGGTAAAGACATTCAACTTAAGGCTATCGGCTACGGGACTGATTGCTATCCCAGGAAACGACTGGAGACATGGATTAACATTAAAGACCTGAATGAAACCACCCTGTTGAATCCCAGAAATGCCTATCAGAATTACAATGTGGCAGTAAACCTTTCAGCTAAAACCATTCACACCTATATGGGCGTCCTCAAATCCAACTTAGGGAACGCCATCTACTGCAGTGCCGGTCAGCTCAGTCCCCTGTTTAACGACCCCTTTTACAGAACCATCGGCGTTGGAAGCAGAATCTTCCTAGGGGGTGGGGTGGGCTATGTCTGCTGGCATGGGACTCAACATGACCCTAACGTTCCCAGGGGAGAAAACGGCGTGGTCAAAGCCGGAGCAGGCACCTTGGCCGTCATTGGAGATCTTAAGCAGATGAGTCCTGAATGGCTGGTGGGCGTAAGTATGTTGGGATATGGGGCATCGCTGACGGTGGGACTGGGTATTCCCATTCCTATCTTAAACGAACAGATCGTCCGCTTCACCGCCGTCAGAGACGAAGAGATATGGGCTCCGATAGTCGATTACTCCGATGCCTACCCCAACAATAGATCGAAAATCCTGGGCGAGGCAGATTACAAATCCTTAAGACAAGGGAACATCACCATAAGAGGGGAAAAGGTCCCTACTTCGTCTCTTTCCAGTTACTCCAAGGCAAGAGAGATTGCCAAGACCCTGAAGAAGTGGATCAAAAAGGGAGAATTTCTCTTGGGGGCTCCTTCGCAACTTGTTCCTTCGGTAGAGTCTG
Organism: Candidatus Latescibacterota bacterium; assembly: GCA_030608245.1. Classification (GTDB taxonomy): domain Bacteria; phylum Latescibacterota; class MVCY01; order MVCY01; family MVCY01; genus MVCY01. The sequence goes on along the minus strand of JAUWEO010000122.1, from coordinate 386 downwards.
AAATTCGGTTTAAACCCTTGAAGTATCGCCCCCTCCAGTAGTCCAAAACATAGATCCGGAAAATTTAAACACTGAAAAACACCGAAAAAGAAGCCAACAGAATGGAAGTCTGGAGACATCCGCTACGAAACAGATAAACCGCGGTTGAAATTTAGAAGGTTATTTTGTGTGTTTTCGGTTGTTTCAGTGTCATTCAGTGTTCTCCACGAGATTTACAGCTCCCAAACCAGCTTCTTGAATATCTCTCCTCTCTCTCCGAAATTCCTAAACATATCGTAGCTGGCACAGGCAGGCGACAGTAACACTACTCCACCCTTTCGAGTCTCTTCCTTGGCCTTCTGTACCGTTTGAGCAAGAAAAAGACAATAGTGCAAGGATACTTTCCT
>JAUWEO010000141.1 GCA_030608245.1 Candidatus Latescibacterota bacterium | reverse complement strand
GGGTATTTATCTGGGCCCCATCCTCCCTGCCTGGGTTAATGATGAGATTCTGAAAGCACTCAAAGATAACTATGACCTGAGACTTATAGGCGATCCTGTCAAGGATATGGAAGCGATGCTAACTCGATAGCGGAAAGAACAAAGTAAGTCTCGATATTTGGATTTAGAATTTGTTGAGAATTTAGAGTTTGGGATTCAAAGGTAATCGAGCTTGGCTATATTTTGTGGGAAACTATTTTGACAATACCAATCAAAACAGAAGGAGGTGCAAGATGAGTGTTTTTTTCAAAGTGAGCGAAGTAGTCGAGATGGCAGTGCTGATTGAGACTAATGGGGAGGCATTTTACAGATTCCTCAAGGAATCGGCTAGAGATGCACAAACTAAGGAAGTTTTTGCCCATCTGGCCGGAGAGGAGAAAAAGCACCGGGCTACCTTCGAACAGATGGGGGAGTCCTTGGAAAAATACCAGCCGGTCGAAAGCTACCCTGGTGAATACGCCGCCTACATGAAGGCCTTGGCGGATGACAATGTATTTACCCAGAAGGATGTAGGCAGGCATATGGCACAAAAGGCGGCCAGTGTTCCTGAGGCTGTCAATATGGCTTTGGGGTTCGAGAAGGATTCTATCGTTTTTTTTGAAGGGATACGCCGCTGTGTCTCCAAGAGCGAACACAAAGCCATTGACAGGATGGTTGAGGAGGAGAAATCTCACATCGCGAAACTTGAAGGACTGAAGAAAACCTTAGCAGGAGGAGCGTAAAAAATCATGGAGATATCTAATCCTGAGCTTAAAGCTTTGCAATCGGCCCTCAAGATGGAGGGCCACGGACGTCAGTTTTTTCTCGAGGCTCGGGACAAGGCCACCCACCCTTTGGCCAAAGAGACCTTCCAGTCGCTGGCAGAGTGGGAGCTGGAACATATGAGAATCATAAAGAGATTTCATACCTCACTCAAGGATAAAGGCGAATGGGAGTCGGCTGAACAGTTGCAGACAAAGAAAGGGGAGGCCAGCAAGACTTTCAAAACCATCTTTCAAAGAATCCGGGAGAATATTGACGAAACCGTAAAAGCAGAGGCCAATGATTTGGAGGCCTATCGAATCGCCAAGGACATTGAGAGCAAACTCATCGTCTTCTACCAAGAACAGGCTAAACAGACTTCCAGCAATAACGCCAAGCGTTTTTATGATTTCATGGCTGATCAGGAAGGAGAGCATTATCAAATCTTAGATAACTCTCTCCAGTACTTGGAAAACCCTACTCAATGGTTTGAACAAGGAGAGTGGCTCTTCTGAGAGGAGGTGAAAAACATGCAGTTCGCAGACATATTAAAAAGCACAGAAACCGAAGGCAAAGAAAAACACGTCCCGATGATTGAAGTCGGCAAGGGACGCGGCAGGGAAGGTGTGGATGTTGTGCGAGTAGTCGTGGGCAAGGATGTACCCCATCCTAACACGGTGGAACATCACATCGCCTGGATAGAACTGTACGGTATAAAGAGAGACGGACAGGTAGTCGACCTTGGCAGGGCAGCTTTCGCTCCCACTTTCACCAATCCCAATGTCAGATTTCAGGTGCCTGTGGGAGAGTTCAAGACTTTCTGTGCGCTTGCCCATTGCAACATCCATGGGCTGTGGCAGAACGCCGTTTCTGTGAAAGTTGAATGAATGTCTGATGGGGCGACCTGTAGGTTGTCCCATCAGGTACCAGACCACGCCAAGATATGATAGACGAAAGGTAAAGAAACGGTTGCTCCGCTCAATTGAGCAACTTTGCTCATCTTTGGATCACCTATCTCTTTGCGGTTAAAAGCTAAGGAAATGCAGCTATGAGATGTCCTGGACAAGATACCCGATACCTGAAGCCGGATGATATCTTCGAGGTGGACTGTGGGCAGTGTGGGTATTCCATAGAGTTTTTTAAGGATGATGCCAGCCGCCGCTGTCCCAACTGTGGTAGCCGTGTCGCGAATCCCAAGATCAGCGTGGGCTGCGCTCAGTGGTGTAAACATGCCAAGGAATGCCTGGGCTTTGATCCGCGAATTCAGCTACCGGATGAACAGCACAAAACCTCTCTCAGGGACCGGCTTGTCGATGCCATGAAGAACGAATTCGGCAATGACCAAAAACGGAGTCCTTGCGAGTTAGATGAATAGTGGGCTTCTGAAAATTGAATTCCCATTCAAGGACTTTATGGAAAACGCTATAGGGCTGCTGGTGGACTGAAACCCAGTAGATGGCCGCAACAGGTTGGAAATGGCAAAGGGCAAGAAATATGGAACATAACATTGTTATCGCGCTGCTGCTAACTGCTGGGGCCGGGCTGGCGACGACTATCGGAAGTTTACTCGGCCTGGCAGTGCGTAAACCCGGACCGCGATTCATGGGATTCACGCTGGGTTTCTCGGCCGGCGTGATGGTTCTGGTCTCCTTTGTGGAACTACTCCAGGGGAGCATCGAGTCGATTGGATTTCTGTCCGCGCACCTGGGGTTCTTCATCGGAATGATGAGTATCTTTCTGATAGATTTTCTTGTCCCCCACGAATACATCGGGCAGCACGACCATCCTGGGGGCAAATCCGCAAACGGGTTGATGCGGACCGGCTTACTGGTCGCTTTCGGCATAGGGATTCACAATTTTCCTGAGGGTATGGCGACCTTCGCCGGTGCTCTCCAGGATGTGCGCCTGGGGATTGCCATTGCTGTGGCCATCGCCATCCACAACATTCCCGAAGGGCTGGCGGTATCCGCCCCGGTCTACGCTGCCACAGGCAGCCGCGGAAAGGCCTTTCTCTGGTCGTTTCTCTCGGGGGTGAGCGAGCCCGTAGGCGCCGGGCTGGCCGCGTTGTTGCTGCTGCCTTTCTTGACGCCAACTGTGTTAGGCTGGATGCTGGCGATTGGTGCCGGCATCATGGTGTCCATTTCTCTCGACGAGATTGTCCCGGCGGCCAAGTCCTTCGGCAGCGAGCACACGCCGATTGTGGGCGTAATAGCAGGCGCGATAGTGATGACACTTAGCCTCTGGATGCTGAAATAGTAATCTCTAAAATCTTTACCCACTCAAAGACATATGGGCTGGAGTATTGGCGTTAGGGGGCAAGCTTGTCGTATTCCCGACGCATTGTGGGAAGGCATAACCAAGGTCCCGTCGGGACGGGACGATGAACATCTATTGGGAGGTTAAACTTGAGGGTTCTCGTTGTATCCTGTTCACCCAGGAAAAACGGTAATACCGAACTGCTTCTCGAGGAGGCGGTCAAAGGGGCAGCGGATGCAGGGGCGGATGTGGAGTTTGTGCGACTCAGGGAGTTTGAAATCCTACCTTGCACGGAGTGCCTTTCTTGTCATAAAGATGGTAAGTGTGTCATAGAAGATGATATGCAGATGTTCTACCCTAAGCTCATAGATATGGATGCCATAATACTCGGGTCCCCTATGTTCTTCATGGGTATCACGGCCTGGGGCAAGACATTCATAGACAGATGTCAGCCGTTCTGGGCGATGAAGTATCTGCTCAAAAGGGAGTTTATCCCGAAGGAGAGAATACCCCGAAGAGGTGCCTTTATATCAGTCGGAGGGACGAAGCTGGCACACCTCTTCGACGGTTCCATCAGGGTCGTCAAATCGTTTTTCAGAGTAATCGAGGTTGAATATCATGACGAGCTTTTGTTCAAGGGAGTAGACGACAAAGGGGAAATATTGAAACATCCTGAAGCTTTAAAGCTTGGCTATAAGCTGGGGGCTCGGATTACAAAACCGTCACAGAAACCCTGAGCGAGCGAGATGTTTTTGCGTACTGGTTGAAGTTCCCTCTTGTTCTTCTAATGGGAGAGGTTGCCATTGGAAAAGTTCGCCTATCTGGGCAGCTTCAGGGAAAGGAGCCAAAAGAATGTGCTCAACCGTTCTGAATTGAGGAAGGAGGTTATGATGAGGAAAGCAATTTTGGTGGTAGCTTCTGCCCTGCTTTTTGGGTTTTTCGGATGTGGCAAAAAATCAACTGAGTCGACTACAGACGGTGCACTGGATGGGGAAAAACTCGTACAGGAGCGCTGCGCCTCCTGCCACGGTCTCGACCGTATCGACAGCGCCGACAAAGACAGGGATGGCTGGGAGGAGACCGTTGATCAGATGATCAGCAAAGGTGCTCGGGTCAACGACGCCGAGCGCGAGGCAGTCATTGACTACCTTTCCAACCAATAAATACGCTGACTGATCTATCTTCATCGGGGCGACAGTCAGGTTAGTGGGATACAGAGGCCAATCTGAGAGTGTAGCAAGTAAAAAACGAAGTATTCTACCGCCTCAACGTTACTTCAGAGAAAATACGATCTGGAAGAATCCCGCCCCCAGCATCTGTAGATTGGCCGCTGCTTTATTAAGGAAGGAGATATACCTATGTCAATACACGACCTTATTGTCCCTCTGGGAATATTTACCTACGCAATGGTACTGCTGGGAGTATTAACAGGCACCCGCGTGATTAAAGTCAAGTTTAACTGGCATAAAAGAATTGGGCTTACAATTCTTATTGTCGCAACATTACATGCTACGATAGTCATATACTCTAACTACTTTTAAACAAGGAGGTTGCTATGAAACGCTTGATATTTATGTATTTCGTTTTGGCGGTTTTGTTCTCCACAAGCCCCGTTTTAGCACACCCTGCGAAAAGTATGGTGTTGGATTTTAGCCTCCAGGAGCATATTTTGAGGGTCAGAGTATCTCACAGAACCAAGAAACCGTTAAAGCACTATATTGATAAAATTGTAGTTGAGTTAATTGGCAAGGAGATTATAGAGCAGAAGTTCAAGAGTCAAATTAGCAAAGAAGGACAGGAAGCTATATATATGATCATAGATGCCAAACTTGGGGATGAAATAACTGTCATATCATATTGTAATGTTTCAGGTAAAAAAAAGCAGATTATTAAGATTCCCCGGGAAGAAGCAGAAGACTAAATGTTGCCCTGTCGCAAGGATTAGCTTATCGTAAGAATCCTTCTAATCTGTAACTTAGGCTTTCATTATCCCGAATAAGGAGAGATTAGACGTCATCTCAAATTTTTCAGAGATTATTCCCCCAAAGAAGGGACTTTTGCAACT
>JAUWEO010000063.1 GCA_030608245.1 Candidatus Latescibacterota bacterium | reverse complement strand
ATTTAGAACTTGCCCTGCGGTTCTCTGACCGGCTGGGCGGTCACCTGCTTACCGGACATATAGATGGAGTGGGCGAGATCATAGGCCGCCAACAACGGGTGGGCAACAGCGTGCTCACCATAAGGGCAACTGAGGAACTTGAGAAATATGTAGTCCCTAAAGGCTCCATCGCAGTGGATGGGATCAGTCTCACCGTGGTCTCTGTCTCCGACACCCTGTTCACCATCTCCATTATTCCTTACACCTGGCAGAATACCACTATTCGTCTAAAACCTCCCGGGGCGATGGTAAACTTGGAGACCGACATATTGGCCAGATACATAGCAAAACTGGCAGAAGGCGGGACCGAGTCCAAAATCACTCAGCAATGGCTACAGCAGGTGGGATTTTAATGCTTCCCCTTAAGTGTGAGAACCAAAGAGGTGAGGGTTAAATGCCGGACTTCGACAGAATTGAGGAGACAATAGAGGATATCAGAGCAGGTAAGGTGGTCATTGTGGTGGACGATGAAAACCGCGAGAATGAAGGCGATTTTATCATGGCCGCTGAGAGGACTACGCCCGAGGCTGTCAATTTCATGGCCAAGTTCGGCCGAGGCATGATCTGTCTGCCTACCACTAAAGAGAGACTGGAGAAGCTTGACCTGGAGATGATGGTCTCCAAAAACACCGCCCTCCACGGCACACCCTTCACTATCACCATCGATGCTGTTGAGGGAACGACTACCGGGATATCTGCCCATGACCGGGCGGTCACTATCCAAAAATTCATTGACCCGGATGCCCGGCCAGAAGATTTCGCTCGGCCGGGGCATGTGTTCCCCTTGCGGGCAGAATCTGGTGGAGTCTTAAAAAGGGCTGGACACACCGAGGCAACAGCAGACCTGGCACGATTAGCCGGATTTCAACCTGTGGGAGTGCTGTGTGAGATTATGGCCGATGACGGCACTATGGCCCGGGTGCCCCAACTGCGTAAGATAGCAAGAGAACTTGGTTTGAGGATGGTCTCCATCAAAGACCTTATCGAATACCGACGCCGGACCGAGAAACTGGTGCGATGTGTAGTCAAAACAAACTTGCCCACAGCGTTCGGCGATTTCGATCTCTATCTTTACGAGACCACCATCGATGAGCATCACCACTTAGCACTGGTGAAAGGCGATGTGTCCTCCGGGGAAAGCGTTCTGGTGAGAGTTCACTCCGAATGTCTCACCGGCGATGTCTTCCACTCCAAGCGCTGTGATTGTGGGGAACAACTGGAAAAATCCCTGATGATGATTGAAAGAGAAGGCAGGGGAGCGCTCATCTATATGCGTCAGGAAGGCAGGGGAATCGGTCTGGCCAATAAGATCCACGCTTACCAGCTTCAGGATGAAGGCTACGACACTGTAGAGGCTAATGTAAAACTCGGCTTCCCTCCTGACCTCAGAGACTACGGACTCGGTGCCCAAATCCTCGTTGACCTGGGAATAAAAAAAATCAGACTGCTGACTAACAACCCCAAAAAATTGATCGGATTGGCTGGATATGCCCTCGAGATCGTAGAGCGCGTGCCAATCCAGATTGTTCCCAATAAGATAAACATTGAGTATTTGAAAACAAAAAGAGACAAATTGGGCCATATCCTTTAACCCGCTTTACCTGAGTACCGTGAACCTTTCCGGTAGGGCAAAGTTGATAAGAAAGGGGAGTCAAAAAATGCCAAATACTTATGAGGGGAAACTCACTGCTCGGGGCAAAAGCTTCGGCATTGCGGTAAGCAGATTCAATGAGTTCATCTCAGCTAAGTTGTTAGAGGGGGCACTGGACTGCCTTAGGCGGCACGAGTGCGACGAGGAGAAAATTGACATCGTCTGGGTCCCCGGTGCCTTTGAGATGCCGCTTATAGCCAAAAGGCTTGCCCAGAGCGAAAAATACGACGCGGTGATCTGTCTGGGAGCGGTAATCCGAGGGGCTACTCCCCACTTCGAGTATATCGCCTCGGAGGTCTCCAAGGGGGTGGCGAGAGTCTCTCTGGAAACCGGGATGCCCATCGCCTTTGGTATTTTGACCACTGATACTATCGAACAAGCCATCGAGAGAGCAGGCACGAAAGCAGGCAACAAGGGCTGGGATGCTGCTCTGGGGGCAATCGAGATGGCGGATCTGGTCAGTAAAATCTGACCGCAGGAGAGAATGGCAAATAGAACAACAGCCAGACAGGTCGCACTTCAAGCCCTCTATTGGGTGGAAAGCTCCGGTGACCCTATTGAATTAGCTGTTGCCGACCTGGCTCAGAGAGAAAGTCTCCCGGAGCAGCTGCAAAATTTCGCCCTGAGGCTCTGCAGAAGCGTCTTAAATGATCACCAGCGCTTCGGGGAGATGATAGCCAGTGCTGCTCTGAATTGGGAGGTCTCCCGCATCGGACGCATAGAGAGAATTGTCCTGCGCATAGGATTGGCTGAACTATTCGGTTTGGAAGAGATTCCCCCAAAAGTTTCCATAAATGAGGCTATTGAACTGAGCCGAGCCTTCAGTGGAGAAAAAGCAGCGAAGTTTGTGAACGGTATCCTGGACGCTATCGCAAAGAAAGAAGGGATAATTAAATCTGAAGATGAAAGTGAAAAGATGAAAGATGAAAGATGAAAGTGAAAAGGCAGAGAGAAAAGATGGGCGATATAGATTTATTAGAGAGAACGTTCGATTTTGCAGTGAGGGTCGTCAGGTTTTTGAAATGTATACCGTATTCAAAAGAAAACGATGTTATTCGGTATCAATTGGCCAAATCGGTGACCTCTGTGGGAGCCAATTATGAAGAAAGTCAAGCCTCAAGCTCAAGAGAGGATTTCTATTATAAGATCGGTATAGTGTTACGAGAAGCGCGGGAAAGCAATTATTGGCTGAGGATCATCAAGGCTGTGGGGATTGGTAGCTCTGCAGAATTAAACGCGTTGATCCAGGAATCCGAAGAATTGAAGAACATCTTTGGATCTATCTTCGCCAAATCAAGAACAACCTAATCCCGCCTTTTCTCTCATCTTTCATCTTTCATCTTTTATCTTTCATCTTTTTCTGCTGGGTTGAACAGGATGCGCTATGCTCTGATCTCGGATATCCACGGAAACCTGCAGGCACTGACAGCGGTTCTGAAGGCACTGGATAATTGTCGCATTGACCAATACCTGTGTTTGGGCGATATTGTCGGTTATGGGGCTAATCCTAATGAATGTGTGCGCTTGGTTCGTAACCTGACAGGTGAGACAGTAGCGGGAAACCACGACTACGCTGCCGTGGGGCTAACCCATATCTCCAACTTCAACGCTCATGCAAGTGAAGCTGTTCGCTGGACAGCCAGACACCTATCAGAGGAGAACAAACAGTACCTGAGAACCCTACCCCTTTGGTTGAAAATGGGTTCCTATAATTTGGTTCACTCTACACCCCAAAGGCCAGAACTGTGGGACTATATCCTCTCTCCCTATGACGCGTTAACTGCGTTCAGCTATTTTGAAGACAGTATATGTTTCGTTGCCCATTCTCATCGGTCTATGACCTTCATCCAGGGACCAGGGGGACTCCAGTGGGATTTCTCTAATCGAATACAGATACTCTCTGACTCAAGGTATATCATAAATACTGGCAGCATAGGGCAGCCTCGTGATCGTGACCCCAGGGCTTGTTTTGCCCTGTTAGACACTGAGGCCTCTGAGGTAAGAATACAGCGAGTAGGGTATGACATATCAGAGGCCCAGGCAGCTATCCGGACTGCCGGGCTACCTGAAATTTTAGCAGATAGACTACAATATGGAGAATAGTCTGTAATGATTGGTCTGTGGCGAAATTCCATCGAAAAATGGTGTTTTGCAGGCCATCTGACCGGCAACCAAAGGAATTTGATTCAGATCTTGGAGGCGTGAACCGACCTCAATGCAGAAGCGACCCGCCGGGTCGTCTCTACGATATATCGTCTCCGCCACTCAACGGCTTATTTTTCGACAGAATTTTACCATTCACCATTCACCAAATTGCTTTTCGCTTCAAGGAGATAGATAAGTATGCTCAGTAAATTAGCTGCCAAGGTGTTCGGCACCAAGCACGAGAGAGAAATAAAAGAGCTTCAACCCATCGTGGAGGAAATAAACCGCCTCTACGAGGACTATCACCAGCTTTCTGACCAAGAGCTACAGGCCAAGACACCCGAGTTTAGGCAGAAACTCGCCGAGGGTGAAACTCTGGACGACATCCTGCCGGAGGCCTATGCTGCAGTCAAAGAAACTTGCCGTCGCTTAATGGGTAAATCCTGGAAAGTGTGCGGTATAGAAACCACCTGGGATATGATCCCCTTTGATGTCCAGTTGACCGGAGCAGTGGTTCTCCATCAGGGCAAGATCGCCGAGATGGCCACCGGAGAAGGAAAAACCCTGGTAGCCACAATGCCCTTTTATCTCAATGCCCTCACTCGCAAAGGCGTACACTTAGTCACAGTTAACGACTACTTAGCCCGCAGGGACCGGGAGTGGATGGGACCGATCTACGAGTTTCTGGGACTCACTGTAGATTGCATTCAGAACGATATGGACAGCCAGAGGAGAAAGAGCGCCTACCAGGCCGATATAACTTACGGCACAAATAACGAATTCGGCTTCGATTACCTCCGAGATAATATGGCAGTGCGCCTGGAGGATATGGTTCAGAGAGGACATAACTACGCTATTATCGACGAGGTGGACTCAGTGCTCATAGATGAGGCCAGAACTCCCCTGATTATCTCCGGACCTGTTTCAGAATCTCTGCACCGCTATGATGAGATGAAACCGAAGGTGGAGAACCTGGTTCGTCAGCAGATAACCCTGGGAAACAGCTTCATCGCTCAAGCGGAACAACTCCTGGAAAACGGAGAGGAATACGAGGCAGGGATAAAATTATTGCAGGCACAACGGGGCGCCCCGAAAAACAAGCGGCTGATGAAGATACTCCAAGAAGAGGGAATCAAAAAGCTGATCGGGCGAGTCGAGGCAGATTTCATGCGGGACAAAAGGATGGGCGAGATCGATGAAGAATTGTTCTTCTCCATCGACGAAAAGAGTCACATTACCGATCTCACTGAGAAGGGACACCACTTCCTCTCCCCCAACCACCAGGACTTTTTCGTCCTGCCGGATCTGAGCGAGGCACTGGGGGAAATTGAGGATGACCCCTCCCTCTCTCTGGAACAGAAGGTGTTAAAACAAGAGGAGCTATATCGTGACTACGCCGTTAAGAGTGAAAAAATCCACGACATCACTCAGCTTCTGAAAGCGTACTCCCTTTTCGAAAAAGATGTAGAATATGTGGTCTCGGATGGGCGGGTGATGATCGTTGACGAGTTTACCGGGCGACTAATGCCGGGCAGACGATACAGCGACGGCCTGCACCAAGCATTGGAGGCAAAAGAGAATGTTCACATCGAGATAGAAAGCCAGACCCTGGCAACCATCACCCTGCAGAACTTCTTCCGACTCTACGATAAACTTGCCGGAATGACCGGCACTGCCGAGACTGAGGCTACAGAATTCTATCAGATATACAGTTTAGATGTGGTGGTCATCCCCACCAACAAACCAGTACGAAGAGTTAACTACGAGGATTACATTTACCGCACAAAGCGGGAGAAATATAACGCCATAATTGACGAGATTATCCGTCTTCACCAAAAAAACATCCCGATGTTGGTAGGAACAATCTCCGTAGAGGTCTCTGAACTACTGAGCCGAATGCTCAAGCGCCGGGGGGTGAAGCACTCTGTACTCAATGCTAAATACCATCAGAAGGAGGCTGAGATAGTGACCCAGGCAGGGCAGCCCGGGGCAGTCACCATAGCCACCAACATGGCCGGCCGGGGAACAGACATCAGACTGGGTAAGGAAGTGGTCCGGTGTGATAACTGTTGTCTAAGCTGTGAGGACGATTGCTCCTCTTGTCCGAAGGGAGATCGGATGGTAGAGTGCCTGGAAGATGTGCCTTGTGGCCTGCACATTGTTGGCACCGAACGGCACGAGGCTCGCCGGATTGACAGACAGCTTCGAGGCCGATGTGCCCGCCAGGGCGACCCAGGGGCATCTAAATTCTTCGCCTCCTTAGAGGACGACCTGATGCGCCTCTTCGGCTCCGAAAGAATCGCCAGCATTATGGATAAACTGGGCCTGGAAGAAGGCGAAGTGATTCAGCACTCAATGGTTACCCGGGCCATAGAGAAGGCCCAGAAACGGGTGGAGGCTTACAACTTTGACATCCGTAAGCATCTGCTGGAATACGATAATGTTATGAACCAGCAACGAGAGGTAATCTACGCCCGTCGACGCCGCATACTGGAGGGCGAAAACATCAGCGATGAAATCAAGAACATCATCCAAGAGACCACCGATTCACTTCTCGATAACCATACAGATCCCAAAACTTATGCAGAAAATTGGAACATTGAGCAACTCAGATTGGATTTGCAGAGGATATTTCTGGTAAGATTGCCCATTGACCAGGAGGAACTGCCTCGGCTCAAACAGGAGGATCTGGGGGAAAGAATACGCAAAGCGGTTAAAGAGGCTTACCAGAGACGGGAACAGCTGCTCGGTGCCGACAGCCTCAGATACTTGGAAAGAATGGCTTACCTGAGCACCATCGACGAGAAATGGAAAGAACATCTCTACGAAATGGACCTGTTGAAGGAGGGGATCGGATTCAGGGCTTATGGTCAGAAGGACCCTCTGATTGAATACAAAAGCGAGGGGTTCAGGATGCTTGTGGAGATGTTGGAGACCATCAACGAAGAGACACTTAAGCTGGTATTCAGAGCCTCATTCCAAGAGGAACCTGTCTATGCCGACCGAAGGCCAGAACGGGTTCAGGTAGTTCACCAGGATGCCATGGGGATGGGCTTCGGACGACGCAGGGCAGCTCCGGCAGCAGGACCTGCTGCGCCGGAGGCAGTGGGAGCACCTCGGGAAGCTGCTGCAGAAACACGGGGGAGAGAGCCACGAAGACCAGCTCCGGTTAAGGTGGGCGAAAAAATCGGCCGCAACGACCCCTGCCCCTGTGGAAGCGGAAAAAAATACAAGAAATGCTGCGGCAAGCTTGCGTAAGCTCCCCAGGAAAGGTCACTTTCAAAGGGCGAGGAATTTTCTGAAAATCTCCTCCACCATCCGCATATCCTCTCTGGAGTCGTTGCCAGAGGAGATCGGCTCTTGATCGGTCATTATGCAGTCTAAAAAATGCTCTGCTGACCGCCGAAAAGACCAATCCCAGGCAGAATAAGGGATCAGCATCTGCTGAATCTCTCCGCCCTTGTACACCTTTACCTCAGCAGGTACATTTCTTAACAGTGGCGGGGGAGTGAGCAGTTCTATCCAGCCTTGTTCAAAATATATTTTTGTCTCTTCATCCCACCAGCGGGAGGATATTCCCCCCACCTCTAAACAACCCAGGAAATCTCCAAAATCAAGCACCACCACCTTACTCGAAGGATAAGATTTGCCCAACTCCGCAGTTCTTACCTCCTTCACCTCACCCAAAAAGAAGCGCAACAGGTTGATATTGTGGCAATAGACATTATTGAAGCCCAAGAACTCCTTGGTTAACTCCTTGGGAAGCCAACCTGGAATCTTAGCCTGAGCCTCGGGATAGGTTTCATCAGTAGTAATGGGTTTGCCGGTGTTACAGACCCAATCGCCGCCAAAGCAGTGGGCTCGCACAAAGGTAACTCTACCCAGCTCTCCGGTACTGACGAACTCGTTGACCAGTTGTCTGGCTTTTTCCACCCCGGGGTCGTATCTCTTCATATAACCCACCATCAGTTTTACTCGGTTCTTCTCAGCTGACTCCACCATTCTGTTTGCATCGGCCAAGGTAGTAGCCATCGGTTTCTCTGTAAACAGATGTTTACCTGCGTTTAGGCAATCGAGGGCAATAGGGGCATGCAGGGCATCTGTGGTGATCTCCACCACAGCGTCGATTCCCTCATCTTCACATAGTTGGCGGTGTGAGGTGTAGAGACAAGAGATATGGTATTTCTCCGCCACCGCTTTCCCCAGTTTTTCCCTTTTCTCTGCTAAAGCCACTACCTCGCACTTTTCTGAGTCAGCGAAATTTGGCAGATGCGCCAACTGTCCCATATAACCACACCCGACAAAACCTATTTTGACTTTCTCCATTCCCCTTTGCCTCCCTTCAGCTCAAATTCGTAGCAACTACCAGCTAACCGAGATCCACCGTTTCCAATCTGGATCTGAGATCTCCCCCATGGCTGTCGAGTGCAGGAGTGTGTATCTGCCGAAGCCCTGAAGATCAACGAAGATAAAGATCACCCCCCCTTCAATCTGAAAATAATGCCAGATCTCGTAGGGTTTTTCCCCCATGCTTTGCAATCGCCGTTCCACATCGTCGGGCGGACCGTAGATAGTGTAAACTCGCCCCATATCGCTGCCTATCCCTCTTTTAGGCCCCTTGAAATGCTGCTGTACATAAGCCAGTCGCCGGTAATGCTCCTCTTGAACCTCATTCCTCCGCGTACCGGGGGTCGGGTCTCGCTTCTCCCAAAACCATTTCTCGAGCCGTGCCCTTCCAGTGAGATTTGACTTATCGTATAATGCCATCTCCTCGCAGGAAGCAATATATTTCACATCATCGGCGAACCGCTGAGCCTGCTTCTCCGTGAACAGAGGACCTGACTGCCAGACCCAGAACTGCTTCTCAGAGACATACATTAGTTATTTATCCTGATCGGTATTTTGTATTGTATGGTATTATTTTTGCTACGTTTTTTGTTCTAGTGTTATTCGTAT
>JAUWEO010000002.1 GCA_030608245.1 Candidatus Latescibacterota bacterium | reverse complement strand
ACTCTTCTAGACCCCGATGGTGGAGTTGATTATGGTACTATTCCAATTTTTGCTTTCAATGCTGTGGATACTACTTTTTCCGGATTAGGTATGGCCTTAGGCTTTTTCGGGGGCACCATCCTGGAATTTTATCTGAATCCGGGAAATTATTATCTCTACGCTAATGACATGACTGGGGGGCTGATCGGTGCTAACAGCGCTGGAGAAAGCTATATGGGTGTTTTCTATCCAAGTACGCCATCCATTGGGGAAGCCATGACCATTCCCGTCGTGGCTGGTCAAACTACAATCCCGGATAGTGAATTCGTACTTCAACGTGGTGGAGCCATAACCGGACAGGTAACCGGTCCTCAAGGAGAAGTATTAGATTCTCTGTTGGTACTTGCCGTTCAAGAGGAGGGAAAAGATAATGAGAGTAATCCTGATTTTACCAAGCTGCAATTAGCTTTTGGCGTAACCGATAGCACTGGGAACTACACTTTAACAGGCCTGCCAAATGGAGAATATATTGTAAGAACTCTTTCTTCTTTTCCTTTAGATTCATTAAATGAACTGATTGGCTTTTATATTTTTCCACCTAGTATTTATGAGGGCCAATTCGTGGACGAATATTTTGATGACATCAAGAATGTTTTTGACCTTGAACACGCAACACCTGTTCCGGTTACAGTACCCCAAACAACCTCAGGCATCGACATTCAACTCGATCCTATTGGGTATATTAAAGGCCGCGTTACAAAAGCGGAAGATGGCACCCCGATTGACGACATTTTAATTCTTGCCTTAAACGATACCTCAGGTTACCCAGAATTCACTATGGGTGAGATCGATAGTTTAGGGAATTACATTCTTGGCCCATTAGTAACCGGTTCATATAAGGTGCTTGCAGTTTCCGGTTTTCTGACCAGGCATCAACATTTAACAGAGTTTTATGATGGTGCCCGCATTTTTCAAGATGCTATTATTGTAGAAGTTAATGCTCCGCAGCTTACGGGAAATATCGATTTCACTCTGGACCGGGGTGCTATTATCCAGGGCTTTGTAGACCTTGATGCAGGTGATAATTTTTATCAGGCAGGTGCGGATACACTGGATGGTATGCCGGTAATTATCTATCATGCCGAGACAGGTAAGGTAGCTAGTTATGACTTTGTGCAATTCAATGGGGGTTTTCGGGTTGATCGGTTGTTGCCGGGCACATACAAAGCTTTGGTGATGTCTGCTATGAATCCGTTCGCAAGCACATATGCAGGTGGGGGAGCTTCCTTTGATGATCCGTTGAATGCAAGCATTGAAATCGGATTTGGAGACGTGACCGATACTGATATTGAAATTGGCACGGCTACAGGTAGTATTTCGGGGAGAATCGTTGATCGAAACACTCAACAACCCATATCCATGACCATGGTGATTGCTTACGACCAAACAGGACACCCTGTTGGCGCAGCCATGTCCGATATGGATTTCGCAACCGGAAATATAATCTCTATGAACGGATCCTACAGAATTGTTGGACTCCGAAGCGGATCCTATTTTCTGAGGACGTTTGCTCTTACAAATTTGTTACCCATGTTGGAAAGTTTAACGGGATTAGCTGATTTCGACTTTATGTCAATTCTCACAAATCCCGGTGAATTGTTCAATATAAGTCTCGAAGTGTATGCGGATAAGTGGTATCCTGATATCGCAGACATCCCATTAGTTGATGTGAATGATCTGTTGATCAACCTCGCCAGTTATGGGATTCATTCGGAACGAGATCAGAGCTTGTTTCCTATTTATTTACCGCTGCCTTTTTTCACACCTATTCCAAGTGAGGCAGTAGCTGTCCAGGTTACTGACGGGGTAGAATCCTCGGGTATTAACTTTGAGTTGAAAATTGGAGCCTTGGAGGATCTCATTGGTACACCCGTTGAGGAAGCTATTTCTGAAAACGTGGTTCCAAATGAATTCGCATTGTCTCAGAATTACCCCAATCCTTTTAATCCAAACACTAACTTTACATACTCACTGTCCAAAAGAGGTTTAGTGACCTTGACTGTATATAACCTGCTGGGACGCAAGGTGAGAACATTGGTCCATAAAGACGTCCAAGCCGGAGCGCACTCCGGATCATGGGATGGACGAGACAAGGATAGTGCTGCTATGCCTTCAGGCATTTATATAATTCGACTTGAATCGCAAAATCATGTTCAGGCGATTAAAGTGACTCTCATTCGGTAATTCCGGAAATGGCATGAGCCTTAAAGCCGGCCACGATTCTTGTGGCTGGCTTTAATTGGGATGGAAAAAACGAGCTTGGCGCCCCTGTTTCTGCCGGAGTGTATCTCTGCCGCATGGTGTCAAAGGATTTTGTAATGGTGACCAAGCTGGTGTTGGTAAAATAAATTGTAGTGAACCCCAAAAACTGGACATTTTTTCGGGTTTCCTAACCAAATCTTGATAAGTTGCAGTGATATTCGAACTCTGTCGGAGTCAGATGTCCCAGGGATGAATGAACACGTTTGTGCATGTAGGCCTCATCTAAGAAACGACCGATTCATCTGTAGGTATTAGTGGTTTCGTTGAGCACGTCTACAGCAGATGATGTCTATGCTCAGCACTGGGTTACATTCCTTCAGTCGAATTCGAGGAAAACGTAGCTTGTATAACAAGGAATGAGGGGGAGATAGCAAAAGTTGCTTAACTAGTTGTCTCCTTTTGGGGGTGCCCTCCAAAAGGAAGCCCCGAAAGAGATCAGGAATCTTTCGGGACAAGTGGTTCATTAGAGAAATATTAGAGATTTCGTCAATAAGGCAAGAGAGAACCTGCCTAACTCGTTGTTTTTTTTGGTGGCGGGGGGCCGATTCGAACGGCCGACCTCCGGGTTATGAGCCCGACGAGCTACCAGACTGCTCCACCCCGCGATTCATACAAAATAACAAAATTCCTTCCATTTGTCAAGCTGAATTTTCCCTCTTTAGCTAAAATTTATCCAGTACTATGCAAAACCTGCCAAATTTCATAATCTTATTGACATAAAAAGCAGGCAAACAATCTTACTGTTCATCTCCTTCCTGAGCCTTCGGTCCTTTTTTAACAATCTTCACCCTGGTTATTCTCTGACCATTCACCTCCTGGATGAACATCTGTAAGTCATTAATTTCCAAAGTCTGTCCCTTTTGAGGAATACTCCCCAGATGGTTAAAGATAACCCCTCCCAGAGTCTCAAACCCCTCCCTGGGCAGGTCAATCCCCAGCAGTTCATTTAGATCGTGGATGTCGATCTTGGCATCTGCCAACAAGGTCTTTGTGTCTAGCCACCTGTAGAGCTGCTCTTCAGTGTCGTACTCATCCTGGATCTCTCCCACAATCTCCTCAATAAGGTCTTCCAGGGTAACCAGGCCGGCTGTCCCGCCGTATTCATCAACAACCACGGCTATATGTATTTTCTTGGTCCTAAACTCTCTGAGCATCTCGTCGATCTTTTTGTTCTCAGGCACAAAATAGGTTTTCCGCATCACCTTCCCTATATCCCACTGCTCTGATTTCCTTAATATGGGAAGTAAGTCTTTGGCATAAATAACTCCCTGAATGTTGTCGACTGTCTCTTCATAGATGGGAATGCGAGAATGCCCTACTTGACTTATCAGGTCAACCAACTTCTGGAGTCCACTGGACACTTCTGCACAAACCATGTCTATTCGGGGCACCATCACCTCTTTTACACTGGTCTCGGAGAACTCGAATATGTTGCTGATCATCTCTTTCTCTACCTTTTCAATCACTCCCTCCTCACTCTCAGCCTCAACAATACTCTTTAACTCCTCTTCTTTCATGTCTTTCAACTCCTGTTCCTTGGGAGAGAACCTGTAGAGGAAGTTGGTAAGAGGAAGCAACAACACATAGAAAATATAGATAAGGGAAGCAACTCTGGGCAACGAGTTCTCTCCCGCTCGGACAACTTTTCGGGGAAGGATCTGTTCAGCGAAGAAGAAGGCAAATAAGGCAACAGCCACGGCCAGTGCCAACCCCGCTAGTTCATAGAGACCTTTGCTGGAACAGATATTCTGGATCAGAAGGATCAACATCAGTGTGGCCAGCAGGGTAGCAAGAGATCTGGCAATGGTCACTGCCAAATTTAGTTTCTGTTTAGGTTGGTAAATTCTTAGTATCTTTGCAGCAGTTCTATTTCCTTTCTCCTTTGACTTTTCTAAAGAGGAACGAGAAAGGGACACAACAACAGACTCAGCGCCTGTCAGAAGCGCTATCAAGCCCAATAGGAGTAAAAACACTCCTCCCTGAATAAACGAGTCAACTTCCAAGAAATATCACCCTCCTTGATACTTAATGGTCTCAGCTTCACACCCCCGGAGTTCAAGAAGACGCAAAAGACCAGTTTGTGCGCTAACAACACCGAAAAACGCCGGTGATGTTTAGTGCCTAATGCGTAATGTTGGTTTTACTTAAAATCAACATAGAACTGGGATAAGTACCCTTCTGTTTTCTGATCCATCACCTCCCGATCTGTATCTGATTGATCGTCGTATCCCACCAGATGGAGAAGACCGTGAACAACTAATCGAGCCACCTCATTTTCCAGAGATACTTCATATTGTTGAGCCTGCTTGGCGGCTCTTTCCAGAGAGATATAGATCTCACCTGTTTTTTCTTCGGAGAGGTGTTCGCTCAGGTCAAAGCAAAGCACATCTGTAGGCAGATCAACCTGACGGTATCTTCGATTCAACTCCCGGATAAATTTATCGTTAGCGAAGACGATATTCACCTCCTCTTTCTTGTATCCCAGATATCCGAGAAGCCGCTGTGAGGGCAAACGAAGCCTTTCTGTGTTGAAATTGCTCAGCTTCTCAGCTCCCCTTTGGTGAAGAATTTGCATCGGTCTATTCCTTTGGATATTCGACTCTAACATGAAATATGCCTGATAGAATAGGAAGGAAGCTTTCGCTGATCCTATTCAAGTCTCTCAGAGTCAAATCGGATTCATCCAACTCGGACTCGATCAGGTTTAACTGAATGACCTCTTTGATCGTCTCTTTTATGCGACTGAAAGTCTTCTGCCGGAGAGAACGGGTAGTGGCCTCTACTGAGTCAGCCAACATAACGATCGCCGCTTCCTTGGTTTGCGGTCGAGGACCCGGATACCGAAATCGGTCCTTCTTCACCTCTCCCTTATCTCCCTTCTCCCGTGCCCGATGGTAGAAATAGCTCATCACCGCTGTTCCATGGTGCTGATGAATGATATCCGTGATCACCTTGGGCAATTTGTGACGATCAGCCAGCTCGCATCCCTCTTTGATGTGTGAAGCCAAAATGAGGCTGCTCATAGAGGGGGTAAGTTTATCGTGGGGGTTTCTACCTTTTAGTTGATTTTCCACAAAGTATTCCGGCTTTTCCATTTTGCCGATATCGTGGTAGTAAGAACCCACCCTTGCCAGCAAGGAATTTGCCCCGATCGCCTCTGCCGCTGCTTCAGATAAACTGCCGACGATAATACTGTGATTGTAAGTGCCAGGGGCTTTGATGGCCAGGTCTTTTAACAAGGGGTGGTTTAAATCCGAGAGTTCCAGCACAGTAATATTAGTGCTGATACCGAAGATGCTTTCAAATACAGGCAGAAGCCCGATAGTCAACACTGGGGATAGGAACCCATTCAAGACCCCAGGCAGGATTCCATTTGTGATAGTGCTGAAGGAGGTAAAGCGAAGCAGATCCGTTGCGGTAATTATCACCGCATAGGCCAGGGGCAAGTAAATCATCGGCCGATAAAATTGACGGCGATGACGAACCTTTGTCACCAAATAGACCGCCAGTACCCCACATAACCCGGAGACAAAAGGAGACTGAAAATGGTATCCCAAAACACAACCCATAACCAAAAGATTAACAAAGGTTAACATTATGCCTGTTTCTGCTCCCAAAAGAACGGTAACCAGCATAGCGCTCAAGGTAATGGGCACCAGAAACTCCGAACGGTATTCTCCCATGAAACCGGGATTGTTTATTGTAAAAGCAGCTACTGCTGCAGGGATAATAATCATTATGGAAAGCAGCAGCAACAGAGAGTTGTTCCTGTAAATCTCTTTCTTGAAAAAGTAAAGATAGAGTATAAGTACCGAGATAGAAAACATGCTGACTAATATGCGACCAAACCAGAGGAGATACCGTCTCGATAAGCTTCTTTGTAGCTCTCTCTCTGCTTTAGCCTTAGCTAATGATCTAAGAACATTCATATTCTCTTGGGTAATCACCTGGTGGCTGGCCAGTATTCGTTCGCTTGCCAAGATAGTTCTTTTGTAAAGGGGCACCGAGGCCACTGCCTGCTCTCTTCTCTGCGCTGTCTTTGTTTCGTTGAAGTTGAGATTTGTAGACAGAAAGGCCATAGTTATTTCATAACAGGCCTTCAATAATCTGTCCTTCGAGTTTGGAAGAAGCCCCCGTATTTTCTCTGGCAGCATTGTTTCTGCCTGCGAGATATCCATTATCTGGCTTAAAGCAACAGTTTTCTCTTCTTCTCCTGTGCATATTATAATCACACCCTTAGTTACCTCATCGGCAATCTGCTGTTTATTCTCCAACATCCCCAGAGCATAGATATCAGTCAGCAGTTTCTTACAGATCTGCTTTAGCTGAGAGAGCATCTGAAGGTGACGGCGTTTGCTCTGGGTCTCTGTACCTAGAAGCAACTGAATAGTCTCTTCAAATATATAAGGTAGCTTTAATCTCTTTAAAGTGATGATCTTAAGAGAATCAGGGACCTCACTGGAGAGAAGCCGGGAAACCTCCCTAAACAGAGAATCCAATTTGGCCTTTTGCTTTGGAGCCACACTGGCATCGTAGTCCAGAATAGGGGGAATGCTCTGCCGAGCCACTGCCCTCTGTTTTTCCAATTCAGCATCATTTTTGAGGACACTGAAGGTAAAGGGGGCGATGATCCCTTTATCGGATACCATTCCCACCTGGAGTTTGCTGAATTCAAAGCTCTCCCCTCGGGGGAACAGGAGACTCAAAAGAACAACCACTGCCAGACACAAGGCCAGCTTAGCCCTGGTGGAGGTATTCAACTGCCTTCCGACTTTTCGCCAGTGAACCAGTGTTCTTTTGAACCGAATATTCAGCATATCAGGAAATCCTGGATGTAAAGCTCTTTTGGATAAATACCCTATATATCCTAACTTTCAGGATCCAGTGGTG
Source organism: Candidatus Latescibacterota bacterium (assembly GCA_030608245.1). Classification (GTDB taxonomy): domain Bacteria; phylum Latescibacterota; class MVCY01; order MVCY01; family MVCY01; genus MVCY01. The sequence continues at coordinate 17,563 of JAUWEO010000002.1, read as the reverse complement.
TCTTGCCATTGTTTAGGGTGTTGCCGTTCTCGTGTTGATCATAAGCCTTGATTATATCCTTCACAAGTCGATGTCGGACGACGTCTTTCTCAGTGAGATAGACAAATTCGATTCCTTTGACTCCCGCGAGGATATACTGGATTTGAACTAATCCCGATGACTTTAGGTCAGGCAGATCTATCTGGGTGATATCTCCGTTGACAACGGCCTTCGAACCCATTCCCAGTCTTGTCAAAAACATCTTCATCTGATTGGTGGTCGTATTCTGGGCCTCATCGAGGATGACAAATGACTGGCTTAGGGTTCTGCCGCGCATATAGGCCAGAGGAGCAATCTCGATAGTTCGTACAGCTAACAATCGGCGTAGCTTTTCGGCGGGGAGCATATCATACAATGCATCATAAAGTGGTCGCAAATAAGGGTCTATTTTCTCTTCCATATCTCCGGGTAAAAATCCCAGACTCTCTCCTGCCTCCACTGCTGGCCGAACCAAGATAATCCGATCAGCCTCTTTCCCTTTCAGCGCAGCCAGTGCCATAGCCACTGCCAGGTAGGTCTTCCCCGTTCCGGCCGGGCCTATGGAAAAGACAATATCACATTCTCGAATAGCTATCACATAGTTCTGTTGCCCCGCAGTCTTTGCTTTGATTACTTTTTTATCAGATGCCAATACAACGGGAGAACCCATCACCTGTAGCTCAGAGATGCGCTCCCTTTGGTCCAGCTCAGATTGAGGGGAAGAAGATAAGTCAAGGTACTCAAGGGTGGATACAAGATCGAAATTATCGGGATGATATCCTTGCTGGATGTGTTCCAAAAGTCGGCCGAAAAGTCGGGATACATTCCGCACATTCTCATTCTCGCCCTGAAAGGTAATCTGTTCGCCTCGGGCCGTGACTTTAACTCCGAATCGTTCCTCAATCCTGGTCAGATTGCAATCATGATGCCCGTATAAGAACATAGGGTCAATGTCTCCAATGGATACCTTTTCAGAAATCCTCCTGTTTGGTTGGTCATCTCTCTTGGCCATAGTTTTCTGTCTCTTCACTTAAAAAGGCCCTCAACGTCTGGCCAGACCAGAAATCGAGGGCCCTTGTTTCTAAACCCTGTTTTTTCCTGTTCTGCCGAGAAGATGGGTTTCTTTTCCTGAAGAAGCCATCTCTCAGCGATTTTACTCCTGGGGTATCTCCAGCACATAAGCTGGATAGATCAGATTGGGATTCTTTATCTGATCCTTGTTCACCTGGTAGATCTTGGTCCACTTGGTAGGATCACCGTAGATGTGGGAATAGCCCGCGATTTTGGACAACCACTCTCCCCTGACTACCAGATGCTGTCCCGGTCCAACCCCTCTGGGGATAGTGAGAACCCAGTCGGGATATATGAGGTTGGCGTTCTTGATCTTATCTCTATTTGTGCTGTATATCCAGGGCCATAGATAAGGATCGCCGTAAACTTCCTTTTTCTTAGCGATACCCCAGAGACAATCTCCCCGCACTACGGTGTAGTAATCTGGCGGAGCGACCTTTGGGACGGCAGCCTCCAGATCAGCGAGCATTCCCTCGATGGTCTCCACCCTCTGGCGGATTTCAGGCAAATAGCAGATGGGATTGACCTTCAACTGGTTGAATCTATCCCTAAGTGCTTTGATTTCCCCACGCTGCTTGTGAAGTTCCTCAGCCGACAGGTATCTCAGTCCCTGAATCTGGCTCACAGTTCTGTCCAGTTCGCGTTCGAACTGCTTCACCCCAGCCTCATCCGACTGGATCAGCTCGTAGATTTCTTGCTGCACTGCTGCGATCTTTCCTTCCGTCTGGTTAATTTGTCCCCGCAATGAACTTGTTTCTCTTTGAACCTCGGCAATAGCAGCAGTCGCGGTACTTTCCCGCTGAACATACTCTGCCAGCAAGGCTTGATATTCCTTGTACGTCATCTTTTTCTCGGCTGCTTCAACGTTGTTCCATCCTAAAGCTAAAGCTACAAAGGCAACAGCGCATAACAGGAACACAGCCTTTTTAAAAACATCCATTTTGACCTCCCTTCTTAATTATCTCCCTTTTCCAACATAGCCAAGTTCTCTGATCTGATGCAGCAAGGAGATACCCAAAATTATGACTAAAACCGGACAAAGTCTGGAGCACGTCCTTTTTAACCTTATCGCCCTCCCAGGATTCAGCTTATCGGTAGTGCAGCTTTCAGCCTTTGCTGTTGCCCGGAATCCTCCGATTAGACTCACTTCTTTGCTGCGTTTTCCTTGACGGCGTCTCTTCTTGCCTCCAGTTCCTTCAGCTGGGTCTTTTTGGCAGAAAGCTTGGCCTCCAGTGCTGCCTTCTCCTCCTTTTTCTGCTGTAGCGTCTTCTCTGCTGTCTCGGCCGCCTGGGATGCTTCCTCCAGACGTGTTAACTCCTGGGGTGAAGGATGTTTAGTACACCCGCTAAGCAAAGGAAGAGACAACACCGAAAAGGCAAACATAAATATCGACAACTTTTTCAACCAATTTTTACTGGACATCTTTTCACCTCCTTCCCAGTTTACTGGTTTGGTGACTGCAGAACACAGAATAGAAGCCAAACAGAGACAGATTCTCGAAACATCTTGAACGTATGAAACGCTCTGAAATGAATGCAAGGCCCCACTTTCTGCCTCCTGTTCCTTTACTCCACTCCGCAGGTTACAAATAACCTCCATATAGCCAAGTCATAATTTACGAGAGTGAGCAGACAAAGTCAACAAGTTTTTTATCTTTTCCCATCAAAAAGTCAGTCCAGTAGGAAGATACAAAGAGTAGCGACCGCAATGCGTGCTCATTTACTGCTGTTGCTTAGTAACTCCATAAGGTCCTGTTCAGTTTTCTCTTCATCAACCTGTTGAGGTTCCACTAACGTCAGACACAATCTCTCCGGGTTAAACAGCCAGTGTGCTACCTCCTGAATCTGTTCTTCAGAAACAGCATCAATAGCGGCGATTGTCTCATCTAAAAGATGCAATTGTCCGTCGTAAATCTCCTGTTCAGCAATGCGAATCATCCAATTAGAGGTGTTTTCTAAATTAAGCACCAAATTGCCTTTCAATTGTGACTTGGTGAAAAAAAGCTCATCTTTGGCAAGTCCCTTTTTCTTTATGCTCACAAATTCGTCTAATATTAATTCCACTGCTTTGGTCAACTTAGCTGGATCTGTGGCAAGATAGACCCCAAACAGTCCGGTCTGTTGAAACAGTTGCAGATAGGAGTACACCGAGTAGGCCAACCCTAATTTCTCCCGGATATTCTGAAACAGACGAGAACTCATTCCCGTCCCCAGAAGGGTGTCTAAAACTAACAAGGGATATCTCTGAGGTGCCCGGTAAGGACAAGCCTGTATGCCCAAACAGAGATGAACCTGTGAGATATCTTTCTTGGCCTGTTTAATCTTAAGCGTGGGAACAGGAATAGACTGGTTGTGGGAAGGGGCGGATGGTTCGGGAAAATGAAAATTAGCTAAGGTCACTTCCACCATTTTCTCGTGTTCTATGTTTCCCGCTGCAGCAATGACCATATTCTGGGTATTGTAAAACCGCTCTTTATGCTTCAGAAGGTCGTCACGGCAGAGACGGGAAACTGTTTGCTCCTCCCCTAAGGTGGAAACTCCTATAGGATGGGCCTCGTAAAGCGACTGGACGAACAGCTCGTGAACTAGCTCATCGGGGCTGTCCTGAACATTCCGTATCTCTTCAATGACTACCCGTTTCTCCTTCTCTATCTCCTCTGGTGGGAAAATGGAGTTGGTGAGAATGTCCGAGAGCACATCTATCGCCACCGGGAGGTGTTCGTCTAATATTCGAGCATAATAACAAGTAACATCCTTACCAGTAAAGGCGTTTAGCTTTCCCCCCAAAGACTCTAAGCTGTGGGCAATCTGAAAGGCATCTCTGTGAGCAGTTCCCTTAAAGAACATATGCTCTAAGAAATGGGTGATACCTCTCCGGGAGGGAGAGTCGTCTGTTGACCCAGAGGTGACCCAGATCCCAAGACAGATAGAGCGAACATAGGGGATGTACTCGGTGACAACCCTGATGCCGTTCTCCAAAACCGATTCCTGGGGAGGGTGGGTAAGAGATTGGGATAGGGCCTTAGAGGAGAGAGAAGAAGAAAGGGACTTTTGCATTAAAAGGATCTCCTGCCTTTTGGCCGTTGTTTCCTTTCTGCTCTTTGCTGCGGTTCCAGTGCAGCTTTTCTGCTCAACTTGATCTTGCCTGAGTCATCAATCCCAATAACCTTAACCAAGACCTCCTCCCCGACTTTCAACACATCCTCCACTTTATCTATTCGTCGGAAATCCACCTCCGAGATGTGAAGCAGTCCTTCCTTGCCCCGTAGGACCTCTACGAAAGCACCAAAAGGGGTGATTCGTTTAACTTCACCAGTGTAGAGCTTGTTCAGTTCGGGTTCTGCAGTGATCTCCTTTACGATCTTCACTGCCTCTTCGCCGGCTGCCATATCCACTGAGGCAATTGTCACTGTTCCGTCATCTTCTATGTTTATGGTGGCACCTGTGGTTTCAGTGATCTCACGGATAACCTTTCCCCCGGTTCCAATGACTGCCCCAATTTGAGAGGGTTTTATCTTGAAGGAAATGATCCGAGGAGCATAAGCAGACAGCTCTGGTCTGGGTTGGGAGATGGTCTGATCCATAAGGTCCAGGATCTTGAATCGGGCCTGACCTGCCTTTTGAAGGGCCTCGGCGATGACCTCCAGAGAGAGATCCCGAATCTTGGTGTCTAATTGGACAGCGGTGATCCCTTTTCGAGTTCCGGCCACCTTTAAATCAAGATCTCCGTAGTGGTCTTCTATGCCTGCGATATCAGTTAGAATCACTGCCCGATCACCTTCTTTGATCAACCCCATACCCACTCCACTCACCGATGTCTTAACGGAAACACCAGCATCCATCAGCGCCAGAGAGCCGGCACAGACTGTCGCCATTGAAGAAGAGCTGTTTGACTCCAAGATGTCAGAGACGATGCGGATGGTATAGGGGAAAACCTCATCGCTGGGGATGACCGGTTCCAGGGCCAGTTCAGCCAAATTGCCGTGTCCTATCTCCCGGCGAGAGACCCCTCGAATGGGCCTCGTCTCACCTACACTAAAAGGAGGGAAATTGTAATGGAGCATATAGCTTTTCCAAGATTCACCCTCTAAGGTCTCGATCTTCTGTTCGTCGAGTTTAGTGCCCAGAGTAATGGTTGCCAGACTCTGGGTTTGTCCCCGAGTGAACAGTGCAGAACCATGAGTACGGGGCAAAATCCCTACTTCGCAACTAATAGGTCTGATATCTTCCAGGCCTCGGCCGTCAATACGCCTGTTTTCCTCACAGATCATCCGCCGCATTTGTTCTTTCTGGATCTTCGCAATCTCGGTTTTGATCAACCCTTCGCTCTCTGGGTATTTTTCCGAGAAGGCAGCAACTGCTTCTTGGACGATCTGGTCAAGGGCGCTGTTTCGCTCCGTTTTTTCCGCAATGCGGTTGGCCTGGTCGATCTTGGTGGCAAACTGCTCTCGAACCGATCTTTCCAGTTCAGGATCTTCTGACAACTCTGGCATTTTAAGCTTAGGTTTACCGCAAAGTTGTTTGAGTTGCTCTTGAAGCTGACATATCTCTTGGATCTGTTCCTGAGCCAAAGAGACAGCCTCCACTATTTGCTGATCGGTGATTTCTTTGGTGTTGCCCTCCATCTGGACAATTGCGTCAGGGGTAGCCGATACCACTATGTCCATCTCTCCCTCGTCTGCCTGAGAAAAGCTGGGATTCACTATTAGGCGTTCATCTAGCATGCCGATACGCACCGCTCCCACAATGTGCCCAAATGGAATACGTGAGATAGCCAAAGCAGCCGATGCTCCGATTATCCCGGGTATATCGGCGTTGTTCTCTTGATCTGAGGAGAGAACCATAACGATTATCTGCACCTCATTTCTGTAATTATCAGCAAACAAAGGTCTTAGGGAGCGATCAATCATTCTGGCTGCCAGGATTTCCCCATCACGGGGACGTCCTTCCCTTTTGAAAAATCCCCCCGGGATTTTTCCTGCCGCATAGTATTTCTCTCTGAACTCCACGGTAAGAGGGAGAAAATCACGGTCAGGGATGGGCTCTTTAGAGGCTACCACAGAGGCTAAGATAACAGTTCCTTCGTATTTGACGATTACCGCTCCATCTGCTTGGGTAGCGACCCTTCCCGACTCTATGCAAAGTGTTCTACCGCCTAATTCCATTTCTACAGTATTAATCATTTTGTTTATTTACCTCTCTAATTTGTTATTGACTGTGAAACTGCATGCCTCAAAAAGCAGCGATGGGCTTCCCAGGGTTCACCTCGTTAGATAGTGAACAGCTAACTGAGTTCAGATAATTCGCTCTCGCAGCCCCAGCTTCTTGACCAATGCCCGGTAGCGCTCAACATCTTTACGATGAAGGTAGCTAAGGAGTCTCTTTCGCTGTCCGACCAGTTTCAACAGTCCTCGATGTGAGTTAGTATCCTTCTTGTGTGTCTTGAAGTGCTCGGTGAGCAAGGCAATTCTCTCAGTCAGCAGTGCGATTTGGACTTCCGGGGACCCTGTGTCCGTTGGGTGTTTTGCCAGAGTGCTGATAATCTCCGTTCGCTGCTCTTTCGTCAATCCCATAGGTTTTATCTCCTTGTTTTGTTGCGTCATCAAGATTGCCTTAAGGGCGAAGTTTTCGGTCGCTCGTTAATTCCTCCGCCACTTTTATATCCTCTTCTATCTGTTTTGTCAAACCCTCTTTTCTGAGAAATTTCATTTCATCTCTTATCTTAGAAAGCAGTTCCACTTTGATTTTAGTATTATAGAGATCACCTTTGAAATTCAGGAGGTAAAGCTCGATAGTCTGCTGAGTTCCTTCAAAACTGGGCCGGTATCCGATGTTCATCACCCCCGCTCTGCGCTGGGTTGAGAACATTGCCCGAACAGCGTAAACCCCTGTTGAAGGGATAAGTTTTCGGCTATTTTCCACCCGGAGATTTGCCGTGGGAAAACCCAGTCTTCTGCCCAAACCCTCCCCCGAATAAACCAAACCGCAGAAGCCATAATTGCGACCCAGCAGTTGTGCTGCCTCAGACACACTCCCTTCGCTGAGCAGATTTCTTATCCTGGTGCTGCTGACGGGTCGTCCACCCACTATCACAGGAGGGACCACATTTACTCTAAAACCCCACCGGTTGCCCAGGTCCTGAAGAATCTCGACATTGCCGGACCGGCCGTTGCCAAAGGTGTGGTTGTATCCAATCACCAAGCGCTTTGTCCGAAGCCTGTCGACTAATATCTCCCTGACGAACTCCTCTGGACTCAACTCAGCCAACTGGACAGTGAAGGGGAGAACAAAGACCATCTGGATTCCCAATGAGGCAAAGACCTCGAGTTTCTCTTCCTTAGTAGTCAAGAGAGAAACAGCCCCTTGGGGATTTACGATCTCCTGGGGGTGGGGTTCAAAAGTGACCACTACGTTTGGACTTCCTGCCTGGGAGGATACGTTGTTAAGATACCTCAGAATAGCAGCGTGGCCGAGGTGAACACCGTCGAATGCCCCCACAGTAATTACAGAATCGGAACCAAATTCATCACGATGGTTGATATCTTCTATTGTCTTCATCTAAAAACGCTTAGAGGGCAGAGTCTCCCGGTTAAGGGATCTAACCTGCCGATCCCCATAAGATGCCCGGTGTCGTCCTTCACCCTCACTTTGTTCTGATAAGGGTGGACGGATTGGGAAACCGCCCCCAAAAGAATATCAGAGATAGTCGATAGATTTACTTTAGCGCCATGTTCAAAGCTGAAGATTCCATTGGAAGACAGGTTGATCGCCGGGAGATGCCGTAGGGCCTGATCTATGGAAATAACCTCCCTGTGAAGGGTCCCCTTTTCGTGGAGAGTGGAAATCTGGTTTAGGGTCAATGCCTGATCAATACTGAATTCTCCAGATCTAATTCTGCGCAGCGAAAGCAGATGTCCTCCACATTCCAGTTTTTGCCCTATGTCCTCTGCTAAGGATCTGATATAAGTGCCCCTTGAGCACAGGATCCGCAGCTTCAATACAGACGATTTCCACTCCAGAAGTTCTATCTGTGAGATATTGATTTTTCTAGGCTTAAGCTTAACAGGTTTCCCTGCCCGAGCCAATTGATAGGACTTCTTCCCTCCGATCTTGATGGCGGAGAAGGAGGGTGGCGACTGTTCTATCTCCCCCTCAAAGCTGTTGCATGCCCTTTCTACATCGGCGAGTTCAAACTCCGGGACCTCCTTTTTTTCCCGCACTTCTCCTTGGGCATCAAATGTATCAGTGGAAATGCCCAGACAGATCTGAGCAAGGTACTCTTTTTCCTGTTCTTGAAGAAATTGGAGGATCTTGGTTGCCCGGCCGAGCAGAGTAACTAACACCCCTGTAGCTAAAGGGTCTAAGGTCCCGGTATGTCCTATTTTCCTTATTTTAAGGATATTTCGCAGTTTGCTTACCACATCGTGAGAGGTCCATTGGACCTCTTTATCCACCACCAATATTCCTTCCATTCTCCAAGCCATCAAGCAATTTGTCGATATTCAAGGCATAGTCTAAGGTGTCATCATAACAGTATGTCAGCTCGGGAATGCGTTTCAGCCTAACTCTCCCTGCCAGCAGACTACGGGTGAATCCGGCGGCGTGATTAAGGCCAGTTAAGGATTCCTCTTTCTCCTTCTCCTGCCCCAGAACACTGACATAAACCTTGGCGTGTCGCAGATCATCCGAGACTTCGACTCTGGTAATAGTCACAAAGCCAATGCGAGGGTCTTTCATGTTCTCCCTGATGATTTTTGACAGTTCAAACTGGAGCAGATCAGCCACCCGGTCAGCTCGCCTGTAGTTCATTTAGGTGTTGCCCTTCTGCTTTCATTCAAGAGGCTCAAAAAGACCTAAAAGGGCCTGAAAAGATTGAAAGGGAGCTAACGCGACAAAAACAATGTCCCTTATGAGCCCTTCCACCCTGGGTTGCCTTTTTCTCTTCTGAGCTTTTTGCTGCCTTGTCAGGTCCTTTCTATAATATCTTAGTGGAATAGTCCAAAAGCTGGACTCGCCCATCATTTTCGATAAACTTGGCAATCTCGGCCATCTCTTGATCGACGTGCTTGGACTCATTGGAAACCACTGTTACTGCCAGTACCGATTTTTGCCACAGGTCGTTGTCCTCGACCTCAGCAATCGAACAGTTAAATCTATTTCTGATCTGAGTCTTCAGGCTACTCAGAATACATCTTTTCCCCTTCAGGGAATTATTTCCAGGGATCAGAAACTCAATCCTACAGATTCCGATGGTCACTTTTTTACCTGGTCGATATCTCTGGGTGTTTCAACTGTCTCAAAAATCTCGAATGTGTCGTTATCTTTCAAATCATTAAACCCCTGTATCCCTGCGCCGCACTCATAGCCGGCTTGTACTTCCTTTACATCCTCCTTAAATCTTTTCAAAGAAGATATGGTTCCTTCGTAGATGGCGATGCTATCTCTGAGGACACGTACTGCTGCTCCTCTTCTAATCAATCCGCTCTGGACAAAACAGCCTCCGATTGCCCCCAGTTTTGGTACTCTGAAGACTTGGCGTACGGAGACAATCCCCAGAATTTTCTCCTCCACTTGAGGCGTGAGCAGCCCTGAAAGTAAGCCTTTAACATCGTTTACCACATCGTAGATGATCTGATAGAATTTTATGTTCACCTGTTCTTGGACAGCCAACTCTCTGGCTCGGGCATCTGGCCTGACATGGAAGCCGATGATCACAGCGTTGGAGGCAACTGCCAGAAGCACATCAGATTCAGAGACAGCCCCCACTCCCCTGTGGATTATGTTGACCTTGACCTCCTCGGTGCTCAACTGCATAAGGGCGTCACTTAATGCCTCCACTGAGCCATCTACATCTCCTTTGATAATCAGAGGCAGTTGTTTAACCTCCCCTTCTTTGATCTGTTGGGCAAGGTCAGTGAGGGTGAGCCTTTTTACTTTCCGATGCTCCTGTTCTCTGCTTAGCAGTTGTCTTTTCTGGCTTATAGCCCGTGCCTGTTGTTCTGATGATACCACGAAGAACGAGTCTCCAGCCTGGGGTACTCCCTCCAAACCGAGGATCTGTACCGGAACAGCAGGACCAGCCTCACTTACTGAGGCGCCTCTTTCGTCAAACATCCTTCGCACCCGGCCGCTATAAATCCCCGTCACGAAAGTATTTGTCGCCAAAAGGGTTCCCTCTTTAACTAACACTGTAGCCATAGGACCACGCCCTCTGTCAAGTTTAGCTTCGATTATGGTGCCTTTCACCCTTTTAGTGGAATTAGCTTTCAGGTCGAGGAGTTCAGCTTCTAACAGAATTGCTTCCAATAGGTTATCGACTCCTTGGCCAGTTTTGGCGGAGACTTCCACCATCATAGTCTTGCCCCCCCACTCTTCGGATAGCAAACCTCGGTCAGTAAGCTCCTGCTTTATCCGATCCGGGTTGGCGGTGGGTAGGTCTATCTTGTTGATGGCTACTATCATAGACACTCCAGCAGCCCGAGCGTGGTCTATAGCCTCCACCGTCTGAGGCATAACATGGGCGTCGGCGGCGACTACTAGAACAACAATGTCTGTTATCTGCGCTCCTCGAGCTCGCATAGCAGTGAAGGCCTCATGACCAGGGGTGTCCAGAAAAGTTATTTTCCCTTCCTCGAACTGGACTTCGTAGGCGCCGATATGCTGGGTGATTCCCCCTTTCTCTCCAGCGATGATGTTGCTCTTCCGAACATAGTCCAATAGAGAGGTCTTTCCGTGGTCCACATGGCCCATAACGGTGACCACCGGTGGTCGGGGACCCAGCTGGGATTGGTCTTCTATCCCTTCTTCCTCTAGGATATCCTCAGCAAACTCCGCCAAGGCTTCGACCTCAAATCCAAACTCATCGGCCACCATGACAATGGTGTCCATATCTAATCGCTGATTTATGGAGACAACCAAGCCCATTTCAAGACATTTAGCTATCAATGTGGAGATGTTCACATCCATCTGTTGGGCCAGTTCGGCCACAGAGATAAATTCACTTACCTTGATGATCGTTCTCTCTTCTTCTATCTCTCCTGGACGATGTGTCTTCGTCCTTCTTTTTTTCAGTTTGGGCGAGGGAGTCTCAATCTTGGCTAAGGTCTTTCGGATATTTTCCGCCACCACCCTTCGGTCAACTGTTCTCTTTTCTCGTCGGGAGCGCTCTTTGGCCTTGCGAAATTTCGGAGCTGTTTCCTTCCATTTCTTCTTTTTCTTTCCTGCTCCAGCTGTTTTGGCAACCTTTTTCTGTTCCGGCTTTTTCTGTTCCGGTTTCCTGATCTCCGCGGCTTCTTTTTTCCTTTTTATCTCTTGGCGAAAACTTTCCTTCTGTTCCTCAAACCGCTTAGAAACCCGTTTTGCCATCTCTTCGGTAACGGTGCTCATATGGCCCTTAACCTCGAATCCCATCTCTTTCAACATCGAGACTAAGGCTTCACTGGAGAGGTGATATTCTCTTGCTACCTGATAGATTCTCTTTTTTACCAAATAGATACACCTCCAATCAAGAAACTCTGCCCCGGAGGGCTAAAATCGAATCTGTGAACTCCTGTGTCTGAAATAGGAGTCAGGGATCAAGCAATTGCCTTTCGTCGTTCATTTGCTATTTGAGCGGCCTCTTGCCGCAGGGATTCTGCTCTCTTGCTGCCAATGCCAGGAACCTGAATCAATTGTTCCTCAGTTAGCTTTGCCAGTTGCTGCACAGAATCTATACCGCATTCAACGAATTCTGCCGCCAGTTTGTCGCCCACTCCCTTCAACTCTGTGACAGGGATCTTCTCTGTCAGTTTTTTATACCTTGATTCGCTCAATATGTCGATCTTCCAGCCGGTTAACATCGAAGCCAACCGTACATTCTGCCCAGATTTGCCAATCGCTAAGGAGAGCTGGTCATCAGGGACAACAGCGATTATCCTGTGTTGTTCATCGGTGATCTCAGTTTCCGTAATAGCTGCTGGACTGAGGGCTCTAGCCAAAAAGGTAGCAGGGTCACTGTTCCAGGGAATGATATCCACCTGTTCGTTGCTCAGCTCTCGTACCACAGCCTGGACCCTTAATCCTCTGACTCCCACGCAGGATCCTACCGGGTCGACCCTCTCATCGTTGGAGGCCACGGCTATCTTGGCCCTATCTCCTGGGTCTCGAGCCATTGCTTTTATCTGGACAATCCCCTCGTAGATCTCCGGAACCTCCATCTGAAATAGGCGCTCCAAGAACCGAGGGTGGGTCCTGGAAAGTATGACTTGAGGCCCGTTAGGAGTTCTCATCACATCAAAGGCATAGGCCCTGAGAGTATCGCCCTGACGATATGTCTCTTTCTTAATCTGCTCCTTAACCGGAAGTATCCCTTCGATTTTGCCGAGATTTACAGTGAGGTCCCCGTGACTTATCTGCTGGACTGTGCCCGTAAGGATATCCCCAATCCTTTTCTGATAATCCTGATAGATTTTCTCCCTCTCAGCTTCCCTAATCCTCTGGATGAGAATCTGTTTTGCGGTCTGAATGGCACTTCTGCCAAACTTGCTTAAGGGCAGCTCTTGCTGAACCTTATCTCCAACCTGGACATCGGGATCGATCTTTTCTGCTTCCTCAGGAGCTATTTCCAACGAGGGGTCCTGAACTTCAGAGATGACCACCTTTTCAATATACATCCTAATGTCTCCGGTGTTCTGGTCAATCTCTGCGTGGACATTTTCTGTCGTTCCCAGGCGTTTTTTAACCGCAGAGACAAGTCCTGCCTTCAGCGATTCTATAACCAGATCTCGACTAACATCTTTTGTACGAGCTATTTGGGTCAAAACATCAATAATCTCTTTGCTCATAACAACCCTTTTTCCGTTTCTTAGGGAGGATTCCCTTATCCCTTTGCCTCAGTTCCAGGAGAAGAGACCTCCAGAGTGTATTTTCCCGAAATTAGGTCTTCTGTATCCAAAAGCTCGCCCACTTTTCGGCTTACTTGGACACAATCACTCAGTTGCACCCCATCTTCTCTGTCAATGAATATTCGTAGACGACGTCCCTTGCCAAATCCCACCAATTTTAGGGCCACCAGCTCAATCTGTTCTGCCTCCAATACTGGTGTAATGAAGGAGCGAACCCTTTCCACCATATCCGCCGAACTATCCATCTGGCATTCCCTGCAGTTAATTAAAAAGTGGGTTTCGCTGAGGCCCACTTTTTCGGCATTTAATATATGCCATTTTTTCCAATAAAGCAAGAGATTTTTTGCTCGGCTGTGGATCTGCTGTTATCCTCGCAGAAATAACTTGACAAAAATTTAGTTTGCAGTATTTTTCAGTAGAAGAAACCATTCAAAACCCAAGGTTGCCTTTGAAGAAAAAGTTGATGCTTTTTTAAGGTATTAGCAGTTATGTTGAAGATTGTGTCATGCCCTCTCTGTATAGTAAGGGGCCCACACTGCAAAAAGAAAGGGGTATACCATGGAGTCTGCGAAGAGCTACATCTTGGAGACGGTTAGACAAAAAGGGATAAGATATATCAACCTCTGGTTTACAGATGTGTTAGGATTTCTGAAGAGTTTTACTATTGCTACCGGAGAACTGGAGCTGGCCTTTGAGGAAGGGATTGGGTTTGATGGTTCCTCCATAGAAGGCTTTGCCAGAATAGAGGAAAGCGATATGATCGCTGTGCCAGTCCCTGCTACCTTTCAAATCATCCCTTGGAGTCCAAAGGATCACCCCACTGCTCGGATGTTTGTGGACATATTAGAACCGGGAGGACGACCTTTTGAAGGCGATCCCCGCTATGTGCTGAAGAAAAACCTAAAAAGAGCCGCTGATATGGGCTTTACCTACTGTGTAGGTCCTGAACCGGAGTATTTCTACTTCAAAGATCCTGCTGAACCGGAAACGCTGGATAAGGGCGGCTATTTTGACCTGACCCCTCCGGATGTAGCCCAGGAGCTCCGGCGAGAAACCGCCTCTACACTGGAAAGTATGGATATTCCCGTGGAATGCAGCCACCACGAGTGTGCCCCTTCTCAACACGAAATAGACCTGAAATACACCGATGCCCTAACTATGGCCGATAATGTGATGACTTATCGACTGGTAGTGAAAGACGTAGCCCAGCAGAGAGGTTTCTACGCCAGTTTTATGCCCAAGCCCATACATGGAGTGAACGGAAGCGGTATGCATGTTCACCAATCCCTGTTCAGGGGGGAAGAAAATGTCTTTTTCGACCCCCAGGATAAATATCGGCTCTCTTCTGTAGCTAAGGCCTTCATCGCTGGTTTGTTAAAGCATGCTCCGGAGATGACCTCAGTCACTAACCAGTGGGTTAATTCCTATAAGAGGTTGGTGCTTGGGTTTGAGGCTCCCGTGTATGTCTCCTGGGCCCGGAGAAACAGGTCAGCGTTGGTACGAGTCCCGCTGTATAAGCCGGAGAAACGGAAGGCCTCCCGAGTCGAGTTCAGGTCACCTTACCCTGCTTGCAACCCCTATCTTGTCTTCTCGGTGATGTTAGTTGCTGGCCTGGAAGGAATAGAAAAGCAGTATCCCCTGCCCGAACCCGCAACCAACAATATCTTCCAGATGAGCCACAAGGAGAGAGAAAAAGCAGGAATAGAATCGCTTCCCCAGGACCTCTGGGAGGCTATTAAGCTGACCGAAAACAGTGAGCTGGTGAAAAAAGCCCTGGGAGAAAGGGTGTTCGAATATTTTATCCGGAACAAAGAAGAGGAATGGGAAGAGTATAAATCCCAAGTCACTAAATATGAACTGAATCGTTACCTGCCACTCCTTTAGTTCCTCAAAACAAGGTCCTTAGATGAAACTGTCAGATAAAATAAACAGGTGGATAAAGCAGAAGGTCAAGGAGGCAGGGGCAGAGGGTGTGGTGTTCGGTTTGAGCGGTGGAGTTGACTCCTCGGTAGTAACCGCCCTGTGCAAGAAGGCCTTAGGAGACAGAATATTGGCCCTGATAATGCCCTGCCACAGCGAGCCTTCCGATGAACAAGACGCCTACTTAGTGGCTGCAAGACTGGGCATCAAGACAGAAAAAGTAGTCTTGGATTCCCTCTGGGATGAGTTTGCCCGGATTCTGCCTGCTTCTCATACTCAGTTGTCCCTGGCCAATTTGAAACCCAGATTACGAATGGCTATTCTCTATTATTTCGCCAATGACTTGAATTACCTGGTGGTTGGCTCTGGTAACAAAAGTGAGCTTTCCATAGGCTACTTCACTAAATACGGAGATGGGGGGGTAGATATCCTGCCTCTGGGGGGATTGCTGAAGACCCAGGTGAGAGAACTGGCCAGAGAGCTGGATATTCCAGCTAAAATAATAGAGAAGCCTCCAACCGCTGGCCTGTGGACAGATCAAACGGATGAGAAGGAGATAGGTCTTTCCTATGAACAACTGGATAAAACTATTATGGCTTTAGAATCCAATAACACGAGGGGCCTGAAGCCAGAGATAGTAGCTAAGGTTAAGAATTTGATGGATACCTCCCGCCATAAGAGAACCCCAATCCCTTTGTTTTTGCCCTGAAAAAAACAGATAAGATGGTCAAAATTCAAAAGATGCTTTTGCTTCGTCAGAAGAAGGGAGAAATAGATGGCTGTTAAGGTAGCATTCATAGGGTCAGGAGGAATTGCCCGGCTTCATATGGGGATTCTCTCCCGAATGGAAGATGTTCAAATGGTGGGTTTCTGCGATGTGGACGGGCAGAGGGCTTCGGCAGCGGCCGAAGAATACGGCGGCAAGGCTTACACCGATCATCGGGAGATGCTGGAGAAAGAAGACCTCCAGGCAGTCTACATCTGCCTTCCGCCTTTTGCTCACAGTACTCAGGAGATAGATGCCGCCGAAAAGGGCATAACCCTGTTTGTCGAAAAACCGGTTGCCCTAACCCAGGAAAAGGCAGAGCAGATCCGCCAAACTATTGAGGCGAAAGGAATTATCTCAAGTGTCGGATACAACTGGCGTTATGTTAACATAACCCAAAAGGCGGCGGAACTTTTGACCGGCAAGAGGGTTTCTTTCGCTTTAGGCAGCTTTATCGGCGGGATGCCCGGGGTTCCCTGGTGGAGAGTGATGTCTCAAAGCGGCGGGCAGATAGTAGAGCAGAGCACCCATATCTTCGACCTGGCTCGTTACCTGTTGGGCCAGGTAAAGACTGTTTATGCTACTGCCAGCTCCGGGAGTATGCTCGATGTTCCCAACTTTGATGTGCACGACGCCAGCACTGTGGCCCTTACCTTTGCCAACGGTGCAGTCTGCACAATCACTTCGGCCTGCATCGCTCCTCAAAGTTCCTATTCCGGGCTTACAGTCTATACCCGCGACCTGACGGTCGAGTTCACTTCAGGGCAATTGACCGTCTTTGAACCGGGACGAAAAGAGATTATCGAGAATCAGAACGACCCCTACTTTGAGGAAAACGAAACATTTATTGAGGCAGTGCGGTCAAAAGATCCCTCAAAGATCAAGTCCCCCTACGCTGATGCAGTCCAGACTTTGAGAGTCACCCTGGCGGCAAATCAGTCAATCGCCGAGGGCAGACCGATCCAGTTGTAAGAGGCCTGAATATTACATTTGGAAACCACAGAGCACGCAGAAATTTATGCAAGAAGTGTGAAGATGACGTAACAGCAGTGAGGGCGAGCTTTAGAAAGCTCGGCTACGGAACTAAGAGAATGCTTGGAGCATCGAGTGTATTTTTTACAGTCAGTGAAATCCGTGTAATCTGCGGTTTAGGTTGTTCAAACATTATCTCCGTGCCTCGGTGTCTCCGTGGTTATCCGTGGTGAACAATCACAAAATGGCAAAGGCAAAATCAAGATATGTATGTCAGTCCTGTGGTGCGGTCGCACCCCGCTGGTTCGGCAGATGTCCCGAATGCGGTGCCTGGAACACCTGTGCCGAGGAGGTACCTGAGCCGCAAATAGGGCCTGGCCGTTTCTCCAGCGAGCCGCCGACTCCGATCACCCAGGTGGTCAGCGAGGGAGAACCCCGCCAGCAGACGGGGGTGTCGGAGTTCGATAGGGTTCTGGGTGGAGGGATAGTTCCGGGCTCGGTGGTGTTGGTGGCAGGAGACCCAGGTATCGGCAAATCAACCCTCTTGCTTCAGGTTGCTGGAGAACTCAGCTCCAACAACGCGAGGGTCCTCTACGTCTCAGGGGAGGAGTCGCCAAGACAGATTAAAATGCGAGCCGAACGGGTTGACTGCGTGACTCCCAACCTTTTTGTGTTAGCAGAGACCGACTTAGAGAAGATCATCTCTTACATTGAGAAATTCTCTACCTCGCTGTTGATTATTGATTCCGTGCAGACAGTGCAGTGTCCACAACTGGAGAGCTCGGCAGGGAGCATAGCCCAGGTGCGGCAGTCTACCGGTCTGCTGACCCAGTTGGCCAAACGGACGGGTCTGCCGGTTTTTCTGATCGGGCATGTCACCAAAGAGGGAAGCATAGCCGGCCCTAAAGTAATGGAGCATATGGTGGACACGGCAC